>DASWDX010000346.1:0-2859 GCA_036395055.1 Pyrinomonadaceae bacterium
ACCGGTTTCAAAGAAGCGAACGCGCCATCGGCGCGGCTCTGCGTGACTTGACTGCCGCCAAAGGGTTCTCGCGCGATGAATTGGTCATCTGCACGAAGGGTGGTTATCTGCCTTTTGACGGCGCGCCGCCGCGAGACATTCGCCGCTATGTTGAAGAGACGTTTGTCAAACCCGGCATAGCGGGTTGGGAGGATATCGCCGGCGGCAGTCACTGCATGACTCCATCCTATTTGCAGAATCAGTTGGAGCAGTCGCTCAGAAACATGAGTATCGGTGGCGTGGACGTTTATTACATCCACAATCCGGAGGCGCAGCTGGCCCAGGTTTCGGAAGAAGAGTTTTACGAGCGCTTGCGCACGGCATTTGAGTCGCTTGAGAAGAGTCGCGCCGCGGGGCGCTTGAAGTATTACGGCGTCGCGACGTGGAATGGGTTTCGAGTGCCGGCCGGATCAAATGGCTATCATTCACTCACACGTATGGTATCGATAGCCGACGAGGTCGGCGGCGAATCACACGGGTTTCGTTTTATTCAACTTCCTTTTAATCTGGCGATGCCGGAAGCGCTGACTTTAAGTAACCAGATAGTTGAGGGTGAGTCAGTTTCTACACTTGAAGCAGCCGCTGCGCTTGGCGTCACCGTCATCTCCAGCGCGTCGATTTTACAGGGGCGCGTAGCCCGGGGACTGCCGAAAGATTTGCGGGAGTCGTTGGGTTCCTTGCCTTCCGACGCGCAGGCAGCGATACAATTTGTTCGTTCGGCGCCAGGCATCTCTACAGCGCTGGTAGGCATGAGCTGGATCGAACACGTGGATGAGAATCTGAAACTGATTAGCGTAGAGCCACTCCAGTTGGAACAATTTAAGAAGTTGTTTTCAACTACATAATATTTGGAGTGCGGCGGCTTAACGCCGCTTTTGTTCGCTGCGACTTGTCGCAGCCTAATCGTCAGGTCTTGGGTATTGAATTGCGGCGACGAGTTGCCGCAGAGAAAAGCGGCGTTAAGCCGCCGCACTCCAAAGTCCCCAATGTCGCAACGCGAATACAATTCATTCGCCGAATTCTGGCCTCATTACGTTGCCGAACACAGCAAGCACAGCACCCGTCTGCTTCACCTCATTGGAACCATCATCGCACTCGCTTGCCTCATCTTTTTCATCGTCGTTGGCAGGTGGTGGCTTTTTCCGCTGGCTCTCATCCCCGGCTACGGCGCCGCCTGGATAGGCCATTTCTTCATAGAGAAGAATCGGCCCGCGACCTTTCAGTACCCGCTATGGTCGTTTATTGGCGACTACAAAATGATCTGGATGATGCTGACCGGCAGGATGGCGGCCGAGCTTGAGCGGTCGTCTCGGCGGAACGAAAACCAACGGTGAGTGTCTAATCGAAGGTGAACCTCAGCTCCAAATTAGTTATGAAGAAGAAATTCCTCCTTAGTATTGGGGTGCTCACCTTCTTGGTTGGGTTTATTTCTATTGGTCTGTGGTTAGAGCGTCATCGTTTTCGGCAGGTGTTTTCCAATCTTGCTGTCTCGCATTCAATCGAGGAAGAGCGAATTGCTGAAGCGCTGTTCCGTCACCTAATCCAAGAAAACCAAGGCTTGAAGGTGTATTTCCTCTCTAAAGACGGCGCTAATCCTACCGATGATTTCATGCGACGTTTTCAGGGCGAGGTACCGCTCAAGAAAAAGAAATCGCTTAGTACGCGTGGCCAGTATCGCAGGGTTCTTGACAGCGAAACCGGTGCAACCGCAGGTATAGTGAGTGTGGGCCCTATCAATTGGATCAGCGATTCTGAAGTTGAGATAGGGGGAGGCTTTTACGATGGAGAGGTCATAGAATATCGGTATCGGATGCGCCATAATGAAGTTGGTTGGATTGTGATGAGCAGAGAATTTGTTATGGAGAGTTAGCCTGTAACCTTCGTCCTCGACGATGTTCGCAGTTGCTATCCAGGCAAGCTTGTGCAGATTCAAGATATGCGCCACAAAGGCAGCCCGCGCATAAAAGGCTCTTGAGGTGCTGCCGTGCCCGTGCCCTTTGTTCGCGCCTGAACAATATTGCCCAGTATCGCCCGTCAATTCCTCAACGCCATCGATCACGCGCAGTAGAGCCGCAATGCTTCCGCACGCGAACACGTTCGCGTTTGAATAGCCAGCATCGAAGAAATAAAAAACTTAAAAGCGGCGACGAGCGGTGATTTATTGTAACGGCAGTATAGAATAGAGAGTTGAATAGCTAGCATTTGTGCGGAACCTAAAATATGCGCGGAAACATTCCGATACCCGAAATCCCTCATGCGGAAGACCTGTGGCTAATGGTCGTCATCACCTCTGTCAGGGAAAAGCGAACGCAGCAAGGCAAGCGTTTCGCCGACGCCATGGCGCGCAACGCTACGGGATCACTGGCTTTGAAGATTTGGGGCGAGACGCTCGAAGTGTGGAAAGAAATCAAGCCCGGACTCTGGGGCATCACTGGCCGGCTCGAAACTTTTCAAGATCGCTCGCAGTTTGTAGTAGCCGAATATCGTCCAATCACTATCGAACAGTATCGCGAACATCAACACGCGGAGCCTGTTCTGCCGCGGGCGTACACGATGGACATCGAGACGCTGACGCTTCCCGACTTTCGCGAACGGGTCGGGCCGCAGCTCGAGAGGTCGCTAAGGCTCGGCAACATGCGTCTCGAACAACAGCAACGCTATCTCGAAGATATTGTGGTAGAAGAAGAACGCTGCTACCAGCTAGGATCGTTGAGCGCGACCTCGGGACGGATACTCTCAATTGCAGTTCACGAGGGTCCGGTGGCGGGCCTAGACTTTGACGGAATCGAGCAGCGCGAAACTGAGCGCGTGTTCGGCATC
>DASWDX010000347.1:0-3030 GCA_036395055.1 Pyrinomonadaceae bacterium
CCTGATCTCCGGTTGCGTCTTCATGCTTCGTCGACCCCCTGGTGTGCAAAGGCGATGGATCGTGTTTCAAATGATTACTGCTGCGTTTGTGGCGCTGCTGGCGCTGAATGCGGCTTATTCCTTTCATCATCAGCCATTATCCGTTCCCGACATTAACTCGATCGCCCAAAACGCTCCCGCGTATTCGAACGCATTGCTTGCTCTGTTGCCGCCCTTATCGGTTTTCGCGCCTCCCTACTTCGTGTTGGGAGCGTACGATACCTTTATCCATAATGATCTCGGCCATCCAACATTTCTGTTAGGGGAATATAGCGAGCACGGTTGGTGGTACTACTTTCCCGTTGCGTTCGCGCTGAAGGCAACCATTCCTTTTCTACTTCTTACGATAGTTTCGCTAGCCTGGGCAGTATGGAGGGCAATCCGGGGGGAGATGAAGTTTTTGATACTCCTCGCTCCCGTAGTGATCTATGCAGTACCTGCTATGCTCGCCGGCCTCAACATTGGCATCAGGCATTTCCTTCCTGTCTTCCCGTTTTTCTTAATCCTGGCGGGCGCGCTGCTTGATCGTTTGCTGAGCGCTCGGCAGGCCCGGGCGCTCGCCCTCGCGCTGGTGACTATCATCATAGCCGTCTGCGCCCTGGAGACCGTGCGTTCTTACCCAAACTACATTTCTTACATGAACCAGATTGCATCAAGACGGCCCGCCTGGGCGTACCTCTCAGACTCGAATATCGAGTGGGGCGATGACGCTGGAGCGCTGGCGGCTTACTTGAAAGCGAAGGGTGAAACGCGCGTGCGCGCGGCTTTTCTGGGCGGCTCAGTGGTTTTGCCGCTCTACGGAGTAGAGTATCTTGACCTGGTATCACCGCCCGGAGTCAAGCTGGAGGACACACGTTACGTCGCGCTCGGCGCGAGCTTCCTCAACGGATCGACCGTGCCGGGTTGGAGCGAGGGCAGCGGACGTGAGACACCCGCACTGCGGCACAACTACTTCGCGCGCTACCGCGACCGCAAACCCGAAGCAGTGTTTGGCAATTCCATTTATCTATTCCGCGAGCATGAGTGACAACCCCCAAAGCTCTTAAATGCAAAGAGCGGGGGCGAGCCCGCCTTTCCGACCATGAGCTGCACTAGCTTCGGCGTTCCATCTGAACTTGAAAGGCATTCAAGGGAAAAGTTAAAAGGAGTCGACTCCGACAACCTGATAGTTGGGAAGGCGGGCTTGCCACGGCTCTTAGGTACTAAAGCGCCGGAGTGCCTCTTCATAAACATTCCAGGTCAATCGCGCGGTATTCGCCCACGAAAACTCGGCTGCTCTTTGCTGCCCGGCAGTTGAAAGTTTGCGCCGTGCATTTTCATCCGCTAACAATTCGAGAATCTTTTGCGCCAGCTCGTCAGCATTCTGTGGATCAAAGAGCAAGGCCGCGCCGCCGGTCGTTTCCTCTAGTGCCGGAGTGCGACTCGCGATAACCGGAGCGGCACACGCCATCGCTTCCAGCGGCGGCAGACCAAAGCCTTCGTAGATGGAAGGATAGATGAAGGCACGACAGGAGGCGTAGAGTGCACGCAAGTCCTCATCGTGAAGATAGTCAGTAAGGAAAATACGATGCCGCGCTGGTGATCTATCTATCGCTGCGAAGAGCGGACCACTCAACCAACCGCGACCACCGGCGATTACGAGTTCCGTATTGCTCTGAGGCCGGGCGCGCGTCACCCCCTCAAAAGCTTTTACCAGCACCAAAAGGTTCTTGCGTGGCTCGAGCGTGCCAACCGCGAGCAGGAAGTCGTCTCCAATGCCTAATCTCTGACGTTCCTCTGCGGTCTCGGAAAAGGCCAGCGGACGAAAGCAAGCCCGTGCCGCTTCCGGAATGGCAAAGACTTTTTGTCGGCTGGTCTTGAGATGTTCACAAACTTCGCGCCGGACGCTTTCAGTGGGTGTAATGATTGCATCGGCAGCTCGGGCTATCAGAGGGAGACGCCGGCGCGCACGCCTTACACTTCGTCTTTCATGAGTCTCAGAATAAAGCCGGTGCGAGAGATCATGAATAGTCAGCACCGTCGCGCACGGCCGCCATAAAGGAATGTCGTAGTTTGTGCCATGAAAGAGTCCGACTTTGCGGCGCCGGAGGTAACGCGGCAGTCCCGCCGACCACCAATGCCTTCCGACGAGCCCAACGCGCACGCGTTCGAGTCCTATGTTATCTGGGAGGGTTGCTACCGTCCCGTTCTCAATAAGATCGATAGGTGGGTAGGTGGAAGGGTAGATGATCTCAAACGAGCTTGACGGTTCTGCGCGGGCCAGGCTGCGCGCAAGTTCGAATGTGTAATGCCCCACTCCCGTTTTGAGCGACGTGAGCGGGAGCCCATCGAGTCCGATGCGCATTTGTTTCGCTTTGGCTCAACTTTCGTGCAACCCGGCGAGCTGATTTCGACTTCTCAGCCGCAAGGATAATGGTTTACCGGTTAACGGACCCACGATTTGGTCCTAATTGACGCCGCTCGACACGAGGGGTTAAACTTTACGCCTTGTCGGCGCGTCTAACCACTCGGTGTTAGACAGACCCCTCATTTCGAGGCTTTTTCCTGCGGAAGATTTAGGTTACGCCAGGAGCAATACGATGAAATTTGCCGTCGCTTTATTGATAACAGCCTTCGCCGCCTTGAGTGTCTGGGGGCAAGCGCCGACATTGCACATCGTCACCGAGATTCCCAATCTGCCGTCCGATCTTTATTACGGAACGACCAAAGTTAAGCCGTTACGCCTGCGACCTGGCACGAACACGCCTATTACAATCAACGACGCCGACTTCTTCGTCAACCAGCAATACGTCGACTTCCTGAGCCGTTTCCCAAACCAGAGCGGTTTTGACTTCTGGGTAAACCAGATCACGTCGTGTAATGGCGATGCCATCTGCATCGCCGGCGCGCGTGACAATACCTCGGGTGCCTTCTTCCTTTCCATCGAATTCCAGGAGACCGGGTATCTTGTCGAACGCATGTATAAAGTGGCTTATGGCGATAACCTCAATG
>DASWDX010000348.1:0-10952 GCA_036395055.1 Pyrinomonadaceae bacterium
ACGCAAGGGTCAATCTTCTGGTCGACAATGATGGGGAACGGCGGACCATCGTGTGCCCTAACCGGCGCCGGAATTAAGAATAAGGAAACTACCAGCGCTGCAAACAGCCATGACCGCAAGTTCGCTCTGCCGAGCTGGTATGTGTTGAGTCGATAATTGCTCACAAGCCAAACCTGCACACCATAGCTGTTACCCTGGTCTATCCTGCACCCAATAGCGTACCTCGCATTTCCATCGGCTGAGACATCAACCAGACCGCCGCCACCCACAGCATCAGCGACACGCCAGCCCAGCAAGCGAAAATTCTAAAGCGGTGCTTCAACGAGTCTGACTCCGCTAGCCGATAGCTCACCAGTAGCGAGCCAACTAAGCCCAGTCCGAGAAACCCGAATTCAAATGCATGCACTATATTTTTCGGAAGACCAACCAGGCCCCAGCGAGGTTCACCCAGCACAGACCATCCTAAACTCGCAACCGCGCTTTGGGTCACAGGAATGAACGTGTAAAGGCCCGTCAGGAAATGAAAAGAATAATGAGCCAGCCAGATGCCGAAACCAAGCGGCGCCAATGAGTAAGAATACCGGACGACAATCTGTAATAAACGCTTCTTGTCACCTCCCCAGACCCTGGTCAACCACGCAGCCAGGCCTATTAGAAGGACCGGTTCCACGATGAGAAACAGTGCGAAAATCAGAGCGAGGACCGGGGCCTCGTGATTGATATGCAAGCGGCTCGCTACCAGGCTTTCAAGAGCGTACACGGGACTGACCATAGCAAAGGCATTGAGCAACGCACCAAAAGTAAATATGAGCGTCAGCGCGGCGAGGTCTTTGCGGCGCGAGAAGAAACCCACACCTGATCGCATTGGATCAATCATCAACTCTTCGGCGGGTAGTCTGCTAAGTATGCCCACATTGTCGTATGGGCAGGCTTGAATGCAGTCCAGACAGAACGTGCAGTCCATGTTTCCAGTCTTGCGCGGTTGAAAAAGCGCGAGCTCACAGCCACGCTGGATCACGACAAGTTCCGGGCCTGGCTCACGTTGGCCCCGAATACAATCTTTTGTCCGGCAACTGGTACAAACGTCATTGTCGCGTACTCTCACCTCCAGCGGAGAAAGCGTGGAAGCGACAAAGTTGAACTGCCCAATGGGACAAACAAACTTACAGAACGAAGCATGCTTGAACAGGCCATCGACGACCAGCGCCCCCAGGAAATACGCAATGATCAGCGATGCGGTCCACCATGGCGCAGACCACAGATCAAAGAGTTCATAGAAGAAGAGGATCGAAATAAAAAGGCCCAGTGAAAGCCACTTGTTACGCAACCATCGTGGCCAATTGTGAACGGGCTTAAAGAACTTGCGGGCGAAGTTGCGCACCAGCATGAATGGACACGCCAGGCAAAAGAAGTTACCCGCAACCAGCAGAATCAAAACCAGCGCACCGCGAAAGTGAACCCAACTCAAAGTGGTCGCCAGATTTTTCGGTGCGAGCGTCGGCCCGAACAGTCCGTGCATGATCATTACTACGCTGATGATGAGCAGTGGAATCTGGAGTAAGGTGCGCGCATGGCGCCAGTGAAGCAGTCGTCCGACTATGGGCAATCGCAGCAAATCAAACTGAGGTGAATTGGGGGGTGATCCAGACGAGAGATGGGACGAATGGATGGACAAAATAAATCCGGATCTTTCGGACAGACTGACGTTTGCCGGAAGGGCAACCGGAGGTTGCGAGAAAGTAGCCGGAGGTCGTAGTGAAGCGAAGACCTCCGGTCACGGGTTGATGATTGTCTGCACCCTGTGTAGGGGTGCCAGCCGTCTCGCACCCTGTCAGGGTGCTTCCTGCATTTGGCCCGTGACCGGTGGTCTCCGACCACCGGCTACTATCTTTTACGCCTCCGGCGTGTTAAATCCATTTCCTGATAACCACGCTTCGTTCCCAAGCCTTAACCTCTGCTTCGGTTGGATTTTCCATTGTTCCACTTAATCTGAAGGTCTCATGGCGCCGAACTAAGGTTTAGCCCGATCGAACTCTACTGATTTCAAACTGCCGTTCCAACTTCTGCCCGTCAGACAGAGTTAAGTGAAGCAAGACGATCCAATCACCGCCCATCGAAAGCTCCAAAGGCGCCTCGTATTGTCCCGGCTCTGTTTCTTTTGCTTGTGCGAATACGGGACCCATACCCGCGTGTGACATATTTCCCTCCAACGTGATTCGGGCTCCGGTTACCGCTTTGTCCGAGGCATCAGCCAACCTCAGAGTAATCATAGCAGAGCCAACGCGGGCTGGCTGTGGCGTGATCTCGTGTTGAATCGTGATGACGGGTGGCGCCAACTCGCCTGACTTTTGACATGCTGCCAGTAACAGAATTGCGGCACCAGCGAAAATCAGAATCCTGAATTTTCGCATGCTTACCAAACCCTGCGCGTTCCGACACTTCGAAGCCACCCCTCATTCTCCGATCAATATCATGCTCGACCTCGAATCATGCAGTCTGGGGCCGGAGCGAATCCCGCCGCAATGCGCAGGTGCAGGCCGCATGCTTTTCTCCCTGCGGCGGGAACATGTGGTAGTACATGGCAATCACCATCGGTATGAACACAATCGCGTTATAGAAAAGGTGAATCTCTACACGCGACTTCGGGAAAACCATCTGCAGGAAACTCACTGGAACGGGCGAGCTAATTAGGTTGTGATGAAAAAGGGCTTGCCCTTGCAGAAGTAAGTGCTCGATGTGATGCCAAAACTGGATCACCAGGGCCACGGTCCACCACGTATGAGAGGTCCCTGTGAACCCCTTGCGCAGAATCCAAAGGAAAACCAGCATGATCAAAGCGTAACCATAGTGAAGGACTTCAGAACTTACCAGCCAGGGGAAAAACAGACCCAGAAAACCTCCCGCTTTCGGGCGTGGCCAACCCAACACATATATCTGCACGGCTTGCATCAGATGCTCCGCCCAATGCGCGAGCACGATAACCATGAAGAGCTGAAGCGAGCGCTTGTGCCATGTTGTGTTTAGCTTATCGAAGAAGCCCGGTTCACATGCCGCTGACAAATGAGCACTATCTAAACTTGATGCAGCCATGAAAAACCTCTCTGTCCTTTTTCATCACGCACTTACAGCCAGAACGATCACACTTCAGACTCGAACTTCGGTAACGCCACCCGTGTTGCGCTTCATCCTGTGCTACTAAAAGCCATCTGGCACTGATCTTATGGCAGCCTGCACGAAAATCAAAGCCTTCTCTTAACTCGATGAGACCGAGTTGCTTCTGTTTGATGAGCGGCGAAACAGATCTAGAAAGAAACCCGCACGCCAAGCTGAAAATGAACCCTAAAAGAAGGAATATGAGCAACGGAACGGCAGACTAACAGGAGGTGTTGCCTTTGTAATGCCCCAGAGGTTGGGCTTTGGCGCCAGACTTTTGATGGAGATCGACTGAATGTCGGACGAAGCTTAGTCAAATCGTTAATCAGAGTTTTAGGGTCGCCAGGATATTAGTGCAGATGGACCAACCCTCGCTGCAAGGCTGTAGTGGCGGCTTGCGTCCGGTCGTTGACGCCAAGCTTGCTGAGGATGTTGTTGACGTGACTCTTGACGGTTGCCTCGCTGATTTTCAGTGTCACCCCTATTTCCTTGTTGCTTTGGCCCTTCACAATCAACTCGAGCACTTCCAGTTCTCTGTTGGTCAATTCAGAGCTGGCCATCCTCTCAGCAAGCCTTTCGGCTATGGCCGCGGGAATACGGCGGGCTCCGGCGTAAACCGTCCTGATCGTGGTTTCTAATTCCTCGAAGAAGACGTCCTTCAACAGATATCCTTTGGCTCCTGCTTGCAACGATCGGTAGATGTCTTCATCGCCATCGTAGGTGGTGAGAACGATCAAGCGAGCGTCAGGAAATTCTCGACGAATTACGGTTATCGCTTCGACGCCGCCGACCACGGGCATGCGCAGATCGATGAGCGTGACATCTGGTTTGTATTGGCGATACAGATCGATGGCTTGCTGTCCGTTATTTCCCTCGGCGATCACTTCCATATCAGCCACGGTGTTGATTAAGGCGACAAAGCCCTCCCGGACGACTGCCTGGTCGTCGATTACCATAATGCTAATCTTTTGATCACTCACGAGTCTTGGCGCTGTTCTATTTTTTCACACGCTTGATAACGTCTTTTAGAGGTCAGCCCTTTCCTTGTTGTTTGGCTTGCACGAAAGCTAATACGTGTGCCCTTAGCCGCTGATCGGCACGTCAACTACAATCTCAGTGCCTGAACCGTTCCGGCTGTGGATCGACAAGGTACCACCAATCTGTTCCGCGCGCTCGCGCATGCCCACCAGCCCGAAATGCCCCGCCGTTACCTGGTCGGCTGCTTGACCATCAAAACCGCGCCCGTCATCTCGTACACTGAGCTGTACGCGTCTGGCATCGAAAACAAGGTTGACAAAAATATGTTTGGGGGCTGCGTGTCTCACTGCGTTGTTGATCGCTTCCTGGCCAATGCGCAACAGATTACCTTCAACCAATCTCGTCAACGGGCGGAATGTACCGCTGACCTCGACTTGAATCTCGACCGCGGTTTCGGCGGTCAGCCGTCGCGCCGTCTCGCTCAAGGCTGCTGACAGATCCTTATTTTCGAGAGCCTGTGAGCGCAAGTCCCAAACATAGCGGCGTGCTTCGGCGATGCCATGACGAACCAGTAAACGCACGCGATCCAAATGTGTCCTGGCGATTTCGGCCGCAGGCGGCAACGTGCGCGCGACTACTTCCAATTGCACTGAGATGCCCAACATCTCTTGCGCCAGGTTGTCATGAATCTCGCGAGCAATCCGTGTTCGTTCAGCCAGCACTGCACCAAACTCTGCCTCTATCCGGCGGACGCGCAAGCGATAGAGTAGCCAGGCCAGTAAAGCCAGGCTTAGAACGCAGAGCATGTAAAACCAATAGGTCTGATAGAAAAAGGGTTTTAGGTAAAGACCGAAAGAGGCACCCGTCCGGTTCCAGACACCATCGTTATTGCATGCGATTACCTGGAACTGATAGGTACCCGGCCGCAAATTCGTGTAGTAAGCAATGCGGCGCGTTCCAACGTCAACCCAGTCCCGGTCAAAGCCTTCCAGTTTGTATTTGAAGCGGACTTTCTCGGGCGCTACGAAGCTCGGCGCGCTGTAATAAAAGTCAAATCGCGTCTTGCCGGGAGGTAACTCGATCTTCTCGCCTGCCGCAATCGACTGATCATCGATGCGGATTTCCTCAATCACAACTGGCGGAGGCTGTTCGTTTATTTTGATTCGTTGCGGGTCGATTATAGCAACGCCTCTAATGGTGGCGAACCAGAGCTTGCCGTCGCTGCTTCTCCATCCCGCCGGATCGCCGCCGCCGCTACACTCGCGCGTCATCATGCCGTCTGCAGTGCCGTAAGCAATCGGCGTGATCGAAGAAGTTGTCCCGTTGGCAAAGTCGTCGAGCTCCTTTTTGCTAAGGTGGAAGATGCCCTGACGGCAACTGAGCCACAGGTTATTACTGCTATCTTCCAGGACTCGATAGACAACATCGTCAAGCAACCCATGGCGCGTGGTGTAGGCGGTTAGTCGCCCGGCTTTCAGCCGATTAAGCCCTCCGCCGCTGGTACCGATCCAAAGTGTCCCGACCGCGTCTTCATACAATGAGTTGACGGAGTCGCTCCCGAGACCATCTTTGGTAGTAAACGTCGTGAACTCTTCGTTCTTGAATCTGCTCAGACCCCCGAGTGTTCCAATCCACAGATCTCCGCTAGTGTCCGGGAAAATCGCAGTGACAAAATCGTTGGGAAGGCCGTCGGCCTCGGTGTAAGTTTTGAAAACTCCATCCTTGAATCGCGTCAAGCCGCCGCGCGTTCCCACCCAGAGATTGCCGGCGCGATCGCCGTTAATTGACCTTACAAAACCAGTTGCCAATCCATCAGCAGATGTGTAAGTCGTCAACCTGCCGTTTCGGAAGCGGCTTAGTCCGTCGGGGGTGCCGACCCAGAGATTACCCTCCGCATCGCCGAACAATGCTAAGACGGTGTTGCTGGCTAAGCCTTCCCGGGTTGTGTAATTTGTGAATCTTCCATCCTTCAGCAGGTTCAGGCCACCGCCATCGGTGCCGATCCACACACTGCCGCTGCGGTCCTCGTAAACCGACTTAACTAAATCGCTTGAAAGCCCATTTCTTATTGTGCAGGTCGTAAACTTTGTATCCTTTAATAGATTGACTCCACCAGACTCGGTACCGATCCAAAGGTTCCCTTCGCGATCTTCAAGCAGTGAAAGGATGGTGTTGGTTGCCAGGCTATCTCCGGCAATGAACCCCTGGAAGCGGTTGTCCTTAAACCGGCTCAGACCATTCGCAGTGCCAATCAATAGACTGCCTTCCCTGTCCGCGCACAGTGCCATAATTCTGTCGCTGGGGAGCCCGTCTCGCGTTGTGTAGTTAGTGAAGCGCCCGCCGCTGAATGAGCTCAGGCCGGAGAGAGTGCCGAACCACAGCCGACCGTCCCGGTCCTGTTGGATCGACCGCACACCATTACTGCCGAGCCCATCTCGGACAGTGTAGTTCACGAGTTTTCCGTCCTTAAGCCGCCCTAACCCGTACGGCGTGCATATCCAAAGTGCACCTTCGTTATCTTCGAACAGCGCCTGAATGCTGCCACCGATCAATCTCTCTTTCGTCGTGAACGTGGTAACAGTTCCGTCCCTGAAGAGGCCTAATCCTGTAGCCGTGGCAACCCACAGGTTCCCCTGGCGATCTTCGCAGATTGCCTGAATAGTGTTGCTGGGAAGGCCCTCATTAGTAGTAAAGGACGTAAACTTTCCTGCAAATAATCGGACCAGACCCTCGGCTGTGCCAATCCAAAGAGCGCCTCGCCGGTCTGCCAACAGGGTGCGAATATAATTGCTCTTGAGCTGTTGAGTATTTTGCTTGTTAAAGATAGTAAATTTCAGGCCATCAAAGCGAGCCAGTCCTTCCTCTGTGCCGATCCATATGTAGCCGTCAGTGGTTTGTGCTATTGAGTGAACTGTGTTTTGCGGCAAGCCGTTCTCCGTAAGCCACACTTCATGCCTAAACTGAGAAAGCTCTCTGCTCGAATCCAGACTAAGAGCAGTTCCGCACCACAGCAGCAGCAGCAGACAGAGATGACTAAACCGGCGAAACCTCGGTTCGTGAACACAGCCTGAGGAGCGCATAGATTTGCTGAAGAACATCCTCACGAAAACCCTCTAATGGCCTACTTGCCAAATACTGTAGCATTCTCTACTGGCCTTGTAATCATATCGGCAAAAGCCCTGGCGGCCTCAAATTACCCTTGAACAATAGCTGGGAATAAAAGAGAATGGGGCCACAGTTTCCTTCAGCCAAGATTCCGTTAGGGCATAACTAACCATGAAAACCACAGCGATCGCCTTGGTAGGAATAATATGCGCGCAGATCTTTTGTATACGAGTACAACAAACCTTAGCGTTGTCAGGAAATGATCTGCGAACCCCGATAGCTGATGTTCTTGACAGCGAGGGTTTCCTGCAGACTGCGCGTCGTTTGGCCCGGCCGCCCCGCGACAATGCTCAACGCGTTGAAGCTCTGCTGGCGCGCATGACAGTTGAAGAAAAAGTCGGGCAGATGACGCAGCTGGCCATCGGTTTCATTTCGACTGGCGACGGTGACAACCTGCAATTGGATCAAGCGAAGCTCGAGAAAGCAGTTGTTAAGTATGGAGCCGGATCAATCTTGAACGTCAGGGATCAGGCGCTGACTGTTGAGAAATGGCGCGAGATTATTGGCCAGCTTCAGGCCGCGAGCCAAAAGACCCGGCTCAAGATCCCGATCCTCTATGGCATCGACTCGATTCATGGCGGCACGTATGTACGCGGGGCGACGCTTTCGCCGCAAGAGATCGGAATGGCCGCGACGTGGAATCCCGCGTTGATGCAGCGAGTCTCGGAAATTGCCGCGTCTGAGACACGCGCCGCCGGCATTCCCTGGACCTTTTCGCCCGTCCTCGACCTTGGCCGTCAGCCATTGTGGCCGCGGTTCTACGAAACGTTTGGTGAAGATCCATACCTGGCGACCATCATGGGAGTCGCTTTCGTCCGCGGTTTCGAAGGTGACGATATTTCCTCACCCGATCACGTTGCAACTTCCTTGAAGCACTACGTTGGTTACAGCTTTCCGTTGAACGGCAGGGATCGTACGCCGGCGTGGATACCCGAAAACTACTTGCGGGAATATTTTCTCCCTCCGTTTGCCGCCGCAGTACAGGCGGGCGCGCGCACCGTGATGGTCAACTCTGCTGAAATCAACGGCACGCCCGGTCATTTGAATCACCATCTGTTGACCGAGGTGCTGCGCGGCGAGTTGGGTTTTAAAGGATTCGTGGTTTCTGACTGGGAAGATATCAAGAAACTCGTCAGCACGTGGCGGGCGGCGCCAGATGAAAAAGAAGCAACGCGCCTGGCAGTGATAGCCGGCATCGATATGAGCATGGTGCCCCAGGACTACAGCTTCAGCGATCTGCTGATCGAATTGATCAAGGAAGGCAAAGTACCGATGTCGCGCATCGACGAAGCGGTGGGCCGCATCCTGCGCGTCAAATTCGATCTTGGGCTGTTTGAAAACCCGATGCCCAATCCGAAGATGGGTTTCGCGACCGCGGAGTCGCGCCAGGTGGCTTTGGAAGCAGCGCGCGAATCGCTGACGTTGCTGAAGAATGAGAATGGCATCCTGCCGCTCTCGAAGCACAGCAAAATCCTGGTAACGGGGCCGACGGCTGACTCTTTAATACCCCTTAACAATGGTTGGACCTATGTCTGGCAGGGTAACAATGCCGCGCTTTATCCGAAAAATCGACCAACGATCTTGAAGGCGATCCAGGAAAAGTCAGGAAGCAATGTGACCTATGTTCCCGGCGTCACATTCGATAAGGAGATCGATATCGCGGCCGCCGTCCGCGCCGCTCAAGACGCGGAGCTCACCGTTGTTTGTCTCGGTGAAAGCTCTTATGCCGAGACGCCTGGAAATATTACCGACCTCACGTTGAATGGTCCGCAATTAAAATTGGCAGAGGCAATCGAAGCCACTGGCAAGCCCGTCCTGCTCGTGCTCGTCGAAGGCCGGCCGCGCGTAATCAATCGAATTGCCGATGGGGCGAAGGGAATTCTGCTGGCGCTCAATCCCGGCAACGAAGGGGGCGCCGCGGTTGCTGACGTTTTGTTTGGAGACTACAACCCGAACGGCAAACTTCCATTCACTTATCCGCGCACGCCGAACAGCTACCTCACCTACGATCACAAATTATTTGAAACCGAAGAGACGGCCTTTGGCAATGAAGCGTTCAGGCCGCAATTCGAATTTGGCAGTGGCTTGAGCTACACGACCTTCACGTACAGCATTGCAAGTGAGCCCGAAGACCGTGCCCCTGAATGGTCAGCTCAAGATCAGCGTGACCGTAAAAAACAGTGGCCAGCGAGCAGGGAAGGAAGCAGTCATTCTTTACCTGCGCGACCAGGTGGCATCCCTAACGCCGCCCGGTAAGCGAGTCAAACGCTTCGCTAAGATTTCTCTGGATCCTGGCCAAAGCCGTACTTTGAGCTTCACTCTCGGACGCGATGATTTCTCTTTTATCGGAGCCGACAACAAACCGATCGTCGAGCCGGGAGATTTTGCGGTAATGGTTGGTAAGCTGTCAGACGAATTCAGTCTGCAAGCGAAATAGCAAGAAGAGCATCGGTGATTATTCGGTTCGCTCTTTAATGTCGGTGGCTATGGCTACGGCGGCGCCCAATTCGTATCGAATAGGAGAAGATTCCCATGAAGACTTTGACTTCTATCTTTGCATTCTTTGTTTTGGCTTTGTCGGCGATCTTCTTTCCCAGGGCAGCGCACTCTTCAGCGAACGTTGCCGCTATTCAGGCAAGCGGCCAACTCGTCTACGCGGACTTTGAAAAGATGCAGGACAACCGACCCGTGAGCGCGCGCGGTGGGCGGATTCAATTGCAGAACAGTCAGGAGAACCCCGGCACTCAAGCCAAATTCACGGGAATGCAGGGAACTAACAACGCGCCTGAGTTGGTCCATTTGAAGCCGGATGATCCCAACAAGGCTGCCATGTTTACGTATGAGCTGCCATCGCCGAATCAGTACGCTTCGGTCACGCTGAGTATTCACGGACTGCCGGACAAGGATGGCAAGCTGGTGCCAGACGACGTCAGCGCCTTCAGCAATGTTTCGCTTCAGGTCTATGCGAAGGGTGTTCCTGGTCCAACCGGTGTCCAGGCGATGCGAGTAGAGTTGATCAGTCATGGCCAGGGCATCAACCTTCAGTGGGGCTTTCCCCAAAAAAACTTTAAGCTCAGCGCCGCCGGCTTCAACACCTACAAGATACCTTTGAAAACGCTGGCCCAGCCACGATACGCGCCAGACCGGGTCGACGCGAAGGAAGTGCTGAAGAAGCTAACGGAGGTGCAAATCAGCGTGTACTGCGAAGGGGGATGCTCTCCGATCAACGGGACCGTGGTTATAGACAATGTCATCTTTTCGAACAATTGAAACTTGGCACGGCGCCGCCTTCTTTCAAGAAAGGTCTGGAGAACGACTTTATGAAAGCTAGCCAGGTTCTTGAAGCGCGCGCAAAGGCGCAAAGCCTTCTCTCGTTAGTCTGAGGTGAAGCCTCACCAGGAGTGCTCAGGATGAATCGAAACAGGTGCTTGCAGTGGTTTCGTGCCTGCTGCTGCGTGGCGTTCATTGCATGGTTGTCGGCGGTTGAATTGCGCGCCCTTGACAATGGGCTGGCGAAAACTCCGCCGATGGGTTGGAACAGTTGGAACAAGTTTGCCTGCAACGTAAGTGAGGATTTAATCAAAAAGATGGCCGACGCTCTGGTCAGCACTGGGATGAGAGACACTGGCTATCAATATGTCGTCATCGACGATTGC
>DASWDX010000349.1:0-8889 GCA_036395055.1 Pyrinomonadaceae bacterium
TTTCGTTTTCCTGCTCATGTTTCAAGCTAGCGGCCTGCGTTTTAGCTTATTGACCCCGTTGCCTAATGAGGTACTTATACCCTTTGGCGCCAAAATAAATTATTTGATTCGGTACAACCATCAATGGTGGCGCTTTGTCACACCGATGTTTCTTCACGTGAATTTTCTGCACTTGATCGTAAACATGTACAGTCTGTGGATAGTCGGCCCTTACGTTGAGAAACTCTACGGCTCCGCGAAGTTTGTAGTCTTTTGGGCGTTAACCGGAGTGGCCGGTGTGGTCGCCAGCTATCTGACCGTCAGGCCTGAGTTATCTGTCGGCCAGATCGGGCGCTTCATCTTCAAAAGCACCGATGTGGCGTCCGCGGGAGCTTCGGGAGCGCTATTCGGGCTGGTCGGAGTGCTCTTCGTTTTCGGCATCAAATTTCGCCACGAGTTGCCTGAAGGGTTTCGGCGCGCCTTTGGCACTGGCTTGCTGCCAATGATTATGCTCAACCTATTCATTGGATATATGGGCCGCGGCTTCATCGATAATGCGGCACACCTGGGTGGTTTGCTTTCCGGCGCACTGCTGGCTCTCGTCGTTAACTACCGGCGTCCTGGCGAACGATCCGGGATCGCAGTCACATGGTCCGCGCTCCAGATCGCTGCGATCGCGCTTGTCGCCGTCGCTTTTCTAAAGACTGCGCAGCATCTGACGGATCCGCTGCCGGGGCAGCTAGTGGTCCAGCAGGTGCCCAGCGAGACGGAAAACCCGGAATTCGTTAGTTATGTCAAGGCGATGAGTGATGCGCACGAAGCTTTCGTCGTCGCCGTGAAAGATAGGAACGCAAGTAACATCGACAGTGCGGTAAAAACTCTGGAGAAGGCCCCCCACCTCGACGAAAAATCAGACGAGTTGAAAGAACGACTAAGGCTCTTACTGCTCCGCGCAAAGCAATCAGCGGTAGTTGCCACGGCCTCGCCACCACGCGGCGGCAGCAATCCGGTTCAGGATAGTGAACTAGTGAAGGAGTTTGCCGCCTGGCTGAAAGACTACAATCAGTGGTTAAAGACCAGCGGAAGACATCACAGCGGTTTGAATCAATTGACTGGACGAGAAGGACAGAAGTAGGTGTAACGGAAACTGTTAGTTTGCGGTTAAATATTTTGCACTAGATCGGAACAACGTAACGAGGTTGTTGGTTGCATGCGCATAGTTCCACGCGCAAATTAACAGTTTGCGTTACAAAAGAAACAGGAGAATCAGCAGCAATGGAAATTAAGAGAGTGGGAGTTTTGGGCTGTGGCCTGATGGGTTCGGGTATAGCGCAGGTTGCAGCCGGTGCAGGATTTGAAACTGTGGTTCGCGAAGTTTCGGACGAAGTGTTGCAAAAGGGATTTGCCGGAATTGAAAAGTCGCTTGCGAAGTTTGCTGAGAAAGGCACCATCACTGCCGAGCAGAGAAAGGATGCGCACGATCGTCTTTCGGGAACAACGTCGTTCGCAGAGCTGGCTGGTTGCGACATCGTCATCGAAGCCATCATTGAAAACATCGAAGAGAAAAAGACGACCTACGCCGACCTTGATCGGATTTGTAAACCGGAAACTATCTTTGCATCAAACACCTCCTCGATTTCAATCACTGAGATGATGACGGCAACCTCGCCGGAACGTCAGCGCCGTTTTATCGGGCTTCACTTTTTTAATCCGGTGCCGATTATGAAGCTGGTTGAAGTGGTGAGAACAATACTGACGGACGAAAACATCTATGAGCAGGCAATCGAGTTTGGCAAACGACTGGGAAAAGTTCCGGTGAGGGCAAACGACACTACGGGCTTCATCGTCAATCGCTTGCTGGTGCCCTACATGCTTGATGCGATTCGTGCTCTCGAAGAAGGAGTCGGTTCGATAGTGGACATTGATGCATCGATGAAACTCGGCCTGGGTTATCCAATGGGGCCTTTCACGTTGGGCGACTTCGTTGGCCTGGACACGACCTACTACATTGCCGAAATTATGTTCAATGAATTTCGCGAGAAGCGGTTCGCGCCGCCGCCGCTGTTGAAACGCATGGTGCTGGCAGGTTTGTATGGACGCAAGTCTGGCCGCGGATTCTACGACTACACCAAAGATCCGAAGAACCCAACACCAATGAAGTTGGTGTAGATGTTAGCGAAGAGCTGGGGCAAGCCCGCCTTCCTGACCATGAGTTGTTCACGCTTGAATCTCTTATTTTGCTTGAAAGGCTTTCAGGGTGACCCTACCCACGCAGGTTCCGCAGCTTCTCAGGTTAGGAAGGCGGGCTTGTCCCGCTGCTTGGCTAGCAAGCTCGTTATTCGTGATTGTCACAATGAGTTCAGAATTCATCAGCGAGGAACGGCGTGAGTCATTCGCAATCATTCGCCTCAACCGTCCTGAAAAGTTCAACGCGCTCTCGCGTGAGATGATTCTGGCACTCAGCGACGTCTTCACAAATCTCGGGAATCAAACCGATCTGCGCGCCGTCATCCTTACAGGTACAGGTGATCAAGCTTTCTGCGCCGGGACAGACATTGCCGAGCTAACACATCTTGATAGAGATTGCGCCCACGAAGTCTCTGAGCGTGGCCAGGCTTTATGCAATCAAATCGAGAACAGCCGGATTCCGGTGATAGCTGCTGTTAATGGAATTGCTACAGGCGGCGGTTGCGAATTGGCGCTTGCCTGTCATATTCGAATCGCTTCGACAAACGCGCAGTTTAGTTTGCCCGAAACAAAGCTTGGTATCATTCCAGCCTATGCCGGGACGCAGCGGCTGGCGCGCGAGATAGGTAACGGACGAGCGCTGGAAATGATGTTGACCGGTAGAACGCTCAGCGCCGCTGAGGCTTTACAGTTTGGCTTAATTAATCACATCGCTTCCGCAGACGACTTGTTGACGGAAGTCGAATCATTGGCGTACGAAATCGCCCGGTTGGCTCCGCTTGCGATCCGCGCCTGCCTCGAAGCAGTTATCAAAGGCGCTGAACTACCCCTGGCCGAAGGGCTGGCTTTGGAAGCGAAACTTTTTGCGGACCTCTTCACTACCGATGATATACGCGAAGGTACCAGCGCCTTTTTGGAAAAGCGATCGCCGGTTTTTAAAGGAAGGTGATAGAAACACCCGACTTCGCACGCCTCAGCTCTTTTGTAGAATTCACAAATAGCAGCAATTATCAGAACCGGGAGCAGTAGCGACCGGGTACTCGCAAGGATGCCACGGACCCCGTCGCTACCGTGCTTGAGTTGAAACGCTAGAGAGCCTGCGTGAGCAAGACTCTGACGTCGTAGGTCGACAAATACGGAACCGGGAGCGATAGCGACCGGATTCAACCTGCGCTACACAAACCGTTCAATGCGCCCGCGGCCGCATTAAGCACGGACCTCGGCAACGTGGGTCGACAAATACGAAGCCGGGAGCACTGGCGACCGGATGCTGTGTGCGATATAGACTACCGCATCAAAGCGCCGATATCGTGACGGCTCCTCGCGGATCGGGCAAACCGGTCGCTACTGCTCCCGGTTCCGTATTTGCGTGCCGTCGCAACTCGCTTTCCTGAAAGTTATGTGGCTGCAGTCAGGATTAAGATGAAGCGCCGATGTCGTGATGGCGGATCGGCAACCGGTCGCTACCGCTCCGGGTTCTGATAAGACGCCCTGGCTGGCATCGGTCGCGACAGCTCGTGGTTCTGTAAAGCCTCCAACTTGCTGCTCGGAAACGCATCCCCTATACTGCGAAACGATCCTGGTAAGTCTCAGTCCGACGACAAAAACCGGAGCATCCCAGTCTTGCAGCCAGTAATTCACGAAGCTCATCTTAATGGTCAAGGGTTTCGTTTTGCGATTGTTGCCAGTCGTTGGAACGACTTCATCAGCGCTCGTCTCGTCGATGGTGCTCTTGACGCTCTCGAACGTTTGGGTGCCGACGAGAAACTGGTCGAAGTCTACAAAGTTCCCGGCGCTTTTGAAGTTCCGCTGCTGGCGCTGAGGCTTGCAGGATCAGGAAAGTTTGATTCGGTCATTTGTCTCGGTACAATAATTCGCGGCCAAACTCCACACTTCGAATACATCGCGAGTGAAGTCGCGAGCGGCATTTCTGAGGCAGGTTTGCAAACAGGAGTGCCGGTGGTCTTTGGAGTTGTAACTGCCGATACGCTTGACCAGGCAATTGATCGTGCTGGAGTCAAGCTGGGTAACAAGGGTTTTGAAGCCGCCACCACGGCGGTAGAGTTAGTTAATCTTTACAGGGAAGTTTTTAAAAAGGAAGAAGGATGAGGTCTGAAGGATAAAAGAAGGTGCGTGCTTTAGAGCACCTTCATCCTTTCGCCTTCATCATTGAAGCATTATGGGTTCGCGACGTAAGGCGCGTGAGTGTGCCTTGCAAATGCTCTTTGCGGCTGATTTTGCCGACGCTGTCCCGGAAGAGGTTTTGAAAACTTACTGGGCAGAGCTGGACGATTCAGAAACGGAGGACACCGCGCGTGAATTCGCGACGCGTCTCGCCGCGGGAACTCTGGTGCATCTCGAGGCCCTCGACGAGCGCATACGTTCGCGCGCGGAACACTGGCGCATTCCCCGCATGGCGATTGTCGACCGCAATATTCTTCGCCTTGCCGTCTACGAATTCCTTTACGAACCTACCCCTCGCACGGTCGCCATCAACGAAGCCCTGGAAATAGCTCGCCGCTTCTCGACTTACGAAGCTACGCAGTTCATCAACGGTATTCTCGACGCCATCAAGCGTGACCTGGATGAGCAGCAACCACAACAAGATATCCCGCCTGACGAATCTGGGCACTCGCCGGATGATGAGCGGGAGCATTCAACGGATGATGAGTCGTCCGTGTTTCCGGCATGACAACCGAGTTGTTTCGAGTCTCGAGTTTCGAGTTGCGGACGCCCGAAGGACTACGTCTTCAACCCCGAGGTCGAAACCCGAAACCAAAAACTTGAAACTCGAAACTTGAAACTCGGAACTTTTATCTTAATCGTTTAGCCTTTACTATTCGTTCGTGGACCAACCTCAACGCGAATTCCTGCTGGAGATCGAAGAACTGGTCGAGAAGATATTCGCTGACCTGGATGCGCTTCGCTCTACGCAAGCCGACGACCGCACGTCATCAAAAGGACGCAGGGACCGCGAGTTGATTGATCGAATTTTTCGGCGCGTGCACAGTGTCAAAGGATCTGCCGCCTCAAGCGGACTTCAGGTTGTGAGCCATATTGCGCACGAGTTTGAGAACTTGCTTGCCGAAGTTCGCGTCGGGCGAGTTCTAGTCGATGACGCGGTAGTGGATACGTGCGAAAGCGCCGCCGAGGCACTCTCCGAGAGCCTAAGTCTGGCCGCCTCGGGAATCGTTGAGCCGTCTCGCCGCGCGCTTTTTGATCGATTGAGAGCCGCCGTGCGAAATAAAGCGGGAAACACCCGCGACTCGCTCAGCGACACCGAAGCGGTGCTCAAAACAATTCCTTTTGAAATCTGGCAGTCGCAAACGGAGCCTGAGAAGGAGCGACTGGTTCAGATCGTCGCGGAAAGAAACCGGCTTTTCGTTGTTGCGACCAACTTTGACCTGAGCGATTTCGACGCCCAGTTTTTTCGGTTGAAGGAAAAACTCACAGAATTGGGCGAAGTAATTTCCACCTCACCCGCAGTGGATGACGAGCATCCTGACCGGATCAATTTTCGTGTTCTCTATGCGAGCGAAGCCGATCTCCGGCAGCTCGAGGCGGCAGTAGTCGATTTCCCCGGCGTGGCTTTCAAGGAGATCGCCGGTGCGAGCGAGACCGGTTCTTCCGGTAATGAAGAGGGATCTGTAAGCGCCGCCTCCACTTCCCCTTCTCTGTCATCTCTTTCGAATTTCGTACGCACAGATTTGGACAAACTCGACGAGCTAATCTCGGTGACACACGAACTCCTGCGCACTACCACAAATGCGCTTGCGCTGGCCTTGTCTGAACAACAACTATCCACCCCCGCTCGCCAGGAACTTCAGAAACTAAACGACCAAATTAGAATTTCCTTCCTTGGCGTAGAAGACGAATTGATCAACCTGCGTATGGTTTCGCTGGGGCCTACACTGCAGCGCGCCATGCGTGCCGGGAAGGCGGCAGCGCGTTTGGCCGCTAAGGAAATCGATTTTGAAATCATTGGCGGCGATCTTCGTATCGATAAACTGCTTGCCGATGCGATAGCCAATCCTCTTATCCACCTGGTGCGCAATGCCGTAGACCACGGGATCGAGACGAGCGAGCAACGCGTTCAGGCTGGGAAAAAGCGCCAGGGCACTGTACGCATCGAAGCGTTCAGCGAAGGCAGCCAATCGCGGCTCCGAGTAGTGGATGATGGTCGTGGGATCGATCCGCTCCTGGTGTCGGAAGCGGCGCTGAGACTGGGAATTCCCAATAGCGATTCTCCTCTGGATATCGATCGCAGCCTGCGTCTAATCTTCCGTCCGGGATTTACAACTCTCGCCTCGGTGTCAGACATGTCCGGCCGGGGTGTTGGACTCGATATTGTGGAAACTGCGGTCGAGCAAGTTGGAGGCGAGGTTCGCGTTTCAAGCGAACCAAAGCAGGGAACAACGTTTGAAATTCGTTTGCCGGTTACATTTGGCCTGATAGCAACTAATGTGGTTGTCTCAGCAGGTAATCGTTACTGTATCCCCGCGACGCAAACTCTGGGCATCGATGCGATAGATGTTATAGATGGCGCCTCTGGTGCCGATCAATTGCGACAAGTCTCTATGCGTGACCTTCTTGGTGAAGCGCCTGAAGAGGACGATGCGAGCAATCAATTACATCTCATCACCTGCCAGTTTAAGGATGAACGAGCCGGCTTGAGCAATCAGGAGTCAAAGTGTGTTGGCATTGTTGTTGATCGAGTAGAGGGACCACAAGAAGTACTGGTTAGAAGTCTGGGCCGTTATGCGGGACGCTGGTACGGCATTGCAGGGGCTACAGAGCTGAGGGATGGGACAATCGCGTTGGTACTTGATCTCCCGCGACTGCTTGCTAGCTCACAATGAAGACTTCCACGTAACGCCGGATGAGGCTATGATCAGGTCGTTCCGCCACAAAGGACTGAAGGAATTCTTCGAGACCGGAAGTAAACGCGGGATATCGCCGGGCCTCGCGGCCAGAATCGCCCGACGCTTGGATGTGCTCAATGCAGCTCAACGACTTTCGGACATCGACGCCCATGGTTTCGACTTACATAGGAAGAGGTGACAGACAAGACGAGTGGGCGATTTCGGTTAGCGGCAATTGGCGAATAACGTTTCGATTCGCGAGGGCCGACGTTTTCGACACTAATCTCGAGGATTATCATTAGGAGCGATTATGAGAAATAAGTCCAAGAGACGACCTACGCATCCCGGAGAGTTATTGCGCGAGGAGACTTTACCTGCTGCCCGACTCTCGCAATCAGAGCTGGCCTCTCGACTGGGCGTATCGCGCAGCACAGTTAGCGACCTCATTCACGAGCGTCGTTCTATCAATCCTGATCTGGCGCATCGGCTCGGCCGCGTGTTTGATACAACTCCTGAGTTCTGGCTCCGTCTTCAGGAGGCTGTCGACGTTTGGGAGACCCTCCAAGCCAACGGCGACAAGTATGATCGACTCAAGCCACTTCGTGAAAGGGCGGCTTAAAGCTAAGCGGCCCCATAGACTCATATCTCGGTGAATTATGGATCTTTCAAATGTTGAACTCCATCTTATTGGTTACCTCTCTTCAACTAAGGACTCGTTAAGGCGGGCGAAGTCAATCATTAGTTTGGCTGAAAGCAATCCTGAAAATTCCAGAACTCTGGCAGCTTGTGCAACTATTTTGTTGGCGACAGCTTAGGAACAAGGCGTCAAAACACCTCCTTTCGGAAGCTGCTGAAACAATCGGCATGGAGACGGGGATGCATTCTTCCGAAACTAGTCCAGGCAGGTATCTAGACTTTAAAACGCCATCGCGGATCCGCGTACGCTCTCTTCCCAGAGTTCTTACCGATGGTCGTTTTCAATTGGATCCTAATCACGACTTCACAAAGGACCTTGAGGAACTCATAGAGACACGTAACAATCTGGCTCACGTTGAGGAGCCAGCGAAACACTTAATAGGGCCGAGTGAAGTTAAAGTTGAGGATGACCGCATAAGGGCAATCTTGGTTGTCCCACTCAATCCCTGGAGTACCGTCTCAATTGAAAAGGTCAAAAGGTTTGAGCAGGCTGTGGACTCATATTTTGCAGAAGTACTCTTTCCAGCGTCAGGCGAGATTGCTGAAAGTACAATTGTTATTCCAGCTCACTAGCCTAATGCTCGGGAACTTGGTCATGCGTCGCCCCTCAACTCACCCAATCCATTTTCGGATGCATCGCGTGCCATTGCGTAGCGCGCTCATAAGCCAGCGCCACTCGTAGCGGCGCGCCCTCGTCGTACAGTCTGCCAGTGAACATGATTGATTGCGGCAGGCCCTTAGGAAATCCGCAGGGAACGACGATCGCAGGATGACCGGTGAGATTGGTGATCAGCAAACTAAGGCTGCCGGGCGCGGGGGAAACAAAAACATCCCACTGCGACATCAGCGTGTCCATCTCCTGCATTAGCAAGCGACGCGCCCGTTGAGCTCTGATGTATTCAACCGCGGGGATGAAACGTGAACTTCGAAACGTGTTGGGCCAGTCGCCTGGCTCTTGTCCCGAAAGTTGACTGACTCGTCCATCGCGAGTGATGTCATCAAATGCCGTTGCTGCTTCTGCAACCAGAATTATGCGCAATGCCGCAACGGAAAACTTTGGCATCTCGATTGGCTGCAGGTTTGCGCCGGCTGACTTCAACGCGTCAAGCGCTTGCTGGTAGATCGTCTTTCGCTCTGGATCCTGCTGTTGGTCAAATTCAGTCTT
>DASWDX010000350.1:0-4082 GCA_036395055.1 Pyrinomonadaceae bacterium
AATTACCTTGCGGGGCCGCGTGCTTCCGATAGGCGGTGTGAAAGAGAAGTTGCTTGCTGCTCATCGTTTTGGAATCGATACGATCATTATGCCGAAAGACAACGAGAAGGATCTGCCGGAGGTTCCTGAGGAAGTTCGCAACGCGCTCTGCATTAATCTGGTAGAAACGATTGATGAAGTGTTGGCGCTTGCCCTTGAGGAAGCCTGTCCCACTGATGCGGCCGCGACCGATGAGGCAAAGGCGCCGCCACTTTGGACAACCGAGCAACCTTCGCAAGGCATCCAGACAAGTTAACTGCTTCCAGCTAATTCCAGCGGTACAGGGTTCAAGCCTTCACCTGCGGTCATTTCAGCCGCAAGCTGAAGGCTGAACTCTAAACTTCGTGTTGTTAGTTTCAAAACTTTTCCCGATTACCCTAGGAGGAGATCCAATGAGTAAACAACAAGATGCCGATTTGATTTTGAAGCTTTACGACTTGAGACGAGAAGCAACTATGCGCGAAGCGCGTAACTGGTTCTTCACCTTCAATCCAACCTCCGTACAGGACGTTATTGACGTCCTTCTGGGCGAGCATAGCGGCCACTATCGCATGGTAGTTTCCTACTGGGACATGGCCGCAGCGATGGTGAACAATGGTGCAATCGATGAGCAATTGTTCAACGAAACAAACGGCGAGCACCTCTTCGTTTACTCGAAGATAGAGCCGGTGATCGAAGAAATCCGCACCCTGTTTGGCAACCCCGAGTTTTTGGGCAATCTCCAGAAACTGGTGAAGCGTATCCCGGAAAGCGAAGCAAAAATAACTGCCATGCGAGAACGCATGAAAAAGTTTGCCGCGATGCGCGAGGAGCGCGCAGCTAAGGCGCAAACGGCTGGACAAGCCTAAGTTCAGCGGTAGTAGAGATCCCCACGCGGTCAGCCAGCGTGGGGCGCTCGTCATCTGCTCTCGTTTAGAATGAAGATTACGAGCGCCGAATTTTTGAAAAGCAGCTTCCAGGCAGCCGACTGGCCTCTGGGGAGGCTGCCCGAAATTGCATTTATGGGTCGCTCGAACGTGGGAAAATCGAGCTTGATCAATTCCCTGCTTGCGGTTCGCGGTCTCGCGCGCACATCTTCAACGCCGGGGCGGACCCAGGCACTAAATTTTTTTCTTATTAACAAGCGATTTCGATTTGTCGATCTTCCCGGTTTCGGTTATGCTCGCGTACCGAAAGCCATAAAATCCACTTGGGGTGAGATGGTCACCAGCTACCTTGCAAAGCGGGAGCACCTTGTGCTATCAATTCACATCGTAGATTCGCGCCACGAACCCACAAAATTGGATTTGCAGCTTCACGAGTGGCTTGAGCACAGTGCCAAGCCGCGATTAGTAGTTGCCACGAAATCCGATAAGCTATCTAACAACGAGCTGAAAGAGAGTTTGCGACGCGTCAAACGCGTGTTCAGCAGGGATCGAGTGGTTGCTTTTTCCGCGAAGACCGGACGCGGCGGTAATGAAATTTGGCGGGCAATCGAGAGTGCAGTAGCTGATTTCAATCTCCCGGCCCTTACTTAGACAGGTTCCAAAATAAGACAGGCCTCCAAAAATCAAAGTCGAGCGTCGAATCACAAATTCTCAAAGCCCCTTTTGCTTTTCTGACTTGATTCTAGACCACGAATGGCGGGATACATCGCATCCAAGCAGCTTGTGACCCCCTCGATATCGAGGTAAATTGCATAACATCTTTGAAGAGAACCTTGTTGCAGCCTTGCGGATGATGCGCGGGCTTTGCGGGCAGATTGCAGTTAGCTTGTTAGTTCCGCGATCTTTTCCAGTTTCTCAACCTCCAAGAACCCAAAACTAAATCGGCCGCTGATTTCGCCGGCCGTAAGAATAATTTTTAGCAGCGAATTGATAGGATTGAATTGATATGGCACAGAGAACACGTTCACGCGCTTCGAGCGCGAACAACGATGACGGTAATGAAGAGAACGGCGGCACAGTAGCAACCGCCGAAGCTCCCGAAAAAGAGAGCCGAGATGGCCGAGACTTCGGCAGCGAAGGTTTCTTAAACCTGGCCGACCTCAAGGAGATGTCCATCTCAAAGCTGACCAGTATCGCCAAAGGCATGGACGTGCCGGGCGCCACGGGCATGCGGAAACAGGAGCTCATCTTCAAAGTGCTGGCAGCTCAGACCGAGAAGAGTGGCCTTATTTTTTCTGAGGGCGTACTCGAAACGTTACCAGATGGCTTCGGTTTCCTGCGGGCACCCGAGTACAACTACCTTCCCGGGCCGGACGACATCTACGTTTCGCCATCACAGATCAGGAAATTTGACCTGCGGACGGGAGACACAGTTAGCGGACAAATTCGTCCACCCAAAGAAGGCGAACGTTATTTTGCCCTAATCAAAGTTGAAGCAATCAACTTTGAGTCTCCTGATCAGGCGCGTGAGAAAGTTTTCTTTGACAATCTCACACCACTCTATCCGGACGAGATGTTGAAGATGGAGGTTACGCAGGAGAACCTGTCCGCCAGAGTCATCGATCTGGTGACCCCGCTAGGCAAAGGCCAACGTGGCTTGATCGTCGCTCCACCGCGAACCGGCAAGACGATGCTGCTCCAAACCATCGCGAATTCCATCACTCAAAACCATCCGGAAGTGACCTTGATTGTCCTGCTGATCGACGAACGGCCGGAAGAAGTCACCGACATGCAGCGATCCGTTAACGGTGAAGTCATTTCATCTACCTTTGATGAACCGCCGACCCGCCACGTGCAAGTTGCGGACATGGTCATTGAAAAAGCCAAACGACTCGTCGAGCACAAGCGGGACGTTGTTATTCTGCTTGATTCCATTACGCGCCTGGCTCGCGCCCATAACGCGGTTGTGCCGCCTAGTGGCAAAATACTCTCCGGCGGTATTGATTCAAATGCATTGCAACGTCCAAAACGCTTTTTCGGCGCTGCCCGCAACATCGAAGAAGGCGGATCACTGACGATTATTGCTACCGCGCTGATCGACACCGGCTCGCGAATGGACGACGTCATTTTTGAAGAGTTCAAAGGTACGGGCAATTCGGAAATTCACCTTGATCGCCGCCTGAGCGACAAACGCCTATTCCCGGCAATCGACTTGCAACGCTCAGGAACACGCAAGGAAGAATTGCTGCTTAGCAAAGAAGACCTTAATCGAATCTGGGTGATGCGTCGTGTTTTGAATCCGCTCTCACCGGTCGAGCAGATGGAAGTCGTGCTTGAGCGGCTCGAGAAGGCTAAGTCAAACGCCGAGTTCCTTGCTTCGATGCAAAGCTAAACATAAGGATGAGGCGGAAAGGTGAGGGATGAATAATTCCTGCCTTTCCGCCCTCGTGCTTGTGAGATTTGATCTCCGCTTCGTCTTCGTTAATCCTTCATAATTCATCCCTTGTGCTCATGCGCATCGCCATTCTTTCATCTGAAGTTGTGCCGTTTGCCAAAACCGGCGGCCTTGCGGACGTAACCGGCGCGTTGCCCAAAGCGCTTGGCAAGCATGATGTCGACGCCCGTATTATTCTTCCGCTCTACCAGCAGACCGATAGAAACATCCTTGGCGATTCCGTTATTACAGACGTGCCGGTTGAGTGGCGCGGTCAGATACGGCCGACGCCGGTTTATCAAAGTGATGCTGCCGGAGCTCCCGCCTACCTGATCGACGCTCCCGAGTATTTTTCGAAGCCTTCGATCTATGGATATTCCAACGATCACGAGCGATTCGCATTTTTTTCGCGCGCGGCGCTCGCCCTGATGAAATATCTCGATTGGCCGGCCGACATCGTTCATGGCAATGATTGGCCATGCGGTTTTGCCATGATGGAACTACGCGCACGCCGTCGCTACCAGAAGTTCTTTCGCAATACCAGGACGCTTTTCTCAATTCATAATCTCGCCTATCAAGGCGCGTTTGATCCAGACGACTTGTGGTGGTTGGGCTTCGGTGACCCGCCCGATAGAAACGACTTCATGCTTAAAGGCGCGGCTTCAGCCTTGAAAGCCGGGCTCATCGCGGCGGATGGGCTTTCCACCGTGAGCCGCCGCTATGCCGAGGAAATACAATCGCCG
>DASWDX010000351.1:0-3970 GCA_036395055.1 Pyrinomonadaceae bacterium
AATACCCCCGCTTTTTGTTTGACCACGTTTGGAATTTCAGCGCCTGCATTAAGGATGCAAGCCCCCAACTCCGGCTGACCTTGTTCTGAACTCCTTGGGCCGGAGGTCGAGTCATAGGAAAGAACGGACTCGCGTAAGGCGCTGGAAAGTTAACTCATATCGGACAGGAGACCCGACAAAATGAAAGCACTAGTCAGCAGAAGCGTCATAGTGGCAACTACGCTTCTTATTGGTTTTATAATTTTCTCGGCGAAGCCGTCAGTAGCAGAAACCCCATCCTTTCAATTTCAATCGCAAAAACCAGAATCCAAGGAGAATGTTGCTGATGTCCTCGGCAAGGTTGAAGCAGAAAACGATGCCACTTCCCCTCGTAGCCCGGTAACCGGCTCCCAGCCTCTCGCGCCACCGGCGTCCTTCGTTGCCACTGCCTATAGCCTCAGAGGCAGAACCGCGAGCGGCCGTATGGTAAGCAGAGGTTTGATTGCCGCCGATCCTTCCGTGCTGCCATTAGGTTCTCGCGTGCGGCTGGAACATCCCGGCTATAGCGGTGAATACGTCGTAGGGGACACAGGCGGCTCGATCCGCGGCCGGCGAATAGACATTTGGACACCCAGCGCCAGTGAAGCAATGCGTTTTGGGAGACGAACGGTGAAGCTAACGGTGTTGAGCTACGGCGCCAGGCGAGTGAGACGAACAGGTAAAGGGTGACCAAAACAACCCTTGCAAATTGTGCGCGGCAGAAGGACAAACCTTCTGCCGTTTTTATTTGTTATCAGAGCTGAAGCGGTAGTAACCGGGCATCGAAACGTGGGCGATAGCGATAGGGTGACCGTTCGAAATGAAACTAGCGGAACCAACAGAGCCGGTCGCTGCTGCTCCCCGGTTCGGATACTCGCGTGTGTCGCACGAACGGCCGGTGTCCAACGCCCGTGTTAACATAATCAAGTCAATTCATTTCAATAGATTGAGGTTTCCGAGCACATGCAGGTATCGAGGCAGCCCTCTGAGAACAACATGGAGATTCCGGCTGCTGAGCCTCTTGTCCAAGTGAAGCGAGGCGGTATCACCGAGTCGCGTCATCGCGGACACATCGTGGCGGTAGAGCCTGACGGCAAGATTGCCGCCTATCTGGGTGCACCGGAAACGGTGACTTATCTGCGTTCTTCAGCCAAACCACACCAGGCAATTCCGCTGGTTGCTTCCGGCGCCGCCGATCACTTCGGCTTCACTGAGAAAGAGATTGCGCTCGCCTGCGCTTCGCATAGTGGTGAACCGATTCATACCGAAGTTGTCGCTGCGATGCTCAGGAAAATTGGCTTGGAACCTGCGGCCTTGAAGTGCGGCATACATGAACCATTCAGTCCCACAGTGTGTCGCCGGCTGCGCGAAAAAGGTGAAGAGCCAAATGTTTTACAGAACAACTGTTCAGGTAAGCATGCCGGAATGCTCGCCCTGGCGATTCATTTGGGCGCGCCAACCGAAACATATGATGAGCCAACCAACCCGGTTCAACTTGCAATCGGCAGAACAATCTCAGACTTCACTGGAATTCCAATTGAAGACGTCGTTGTTGGTGTCGATGGTTGTGGCGTTCCGGTTTTCGGAATAACGGTGAAGGCAATGGCGCTGATGTATGCGCGACTCATCTCGCCACCTGAGGAGTTTGACCATGACACAAGAAGCGCCTGTGCACGAATTGTTTCAGCAATGACCTCCTATCCGGAACTCGTAGGGGGAACTTCCGATCGTCTCGATACTGAAATTATGCGCGCCGCGAAGGGCCGTTTGGTTTCGAAGGTAGGCGCTGAGGGTGTCTACACTGTTGGGATATTACCCACTGAAGATTGGCCGCGCGGCTTGGGGCTTGCTCTGAAGATTGAAGATGGCGACGATCATCGTGCCCGGCCGACAGTGGTCATTGAGTCGCTGAGGCAGCTCGGTATTCTGGCGGATGAATCATTGGAGGCTGTATCGCGCTACGCATTTTTTCCCGTGCGCAATCGACGCGGAGACGTGGTTGGGGAAGTAAGCGCAGAGTTTGAATTGAATCACGCGAGCATTACATAAGTCTGATTGAGGAGGCTCTGATATCTCGCAACTACCTTCAAATAATGGGGGAAGCAGCAATGACGACACACCTGCCCTGCCGCCCTTGCGAAGGTATGCGGGAGGCAGAATCGATTTGGATTCAGTTCCCGACGTTATTCAATGGTTTCTCGATTTCGACCAGCGCGTTGCGATCATCAGGCACCGCAACGTGGAAGAAGTATTCCAGTGGAAGCAACAACAGAGTCGAGCCACGGGTGAGGTAGTCTTTGATTTCAAACAAGCTGAAGACCGTCTTGCGATTGGGATAATACAGGCGCTGGCTGAACATACCACCGAACGCGAGCTTCATTCCTGGATCAGCCAACTTCTCAACGCACTCGATTCAGCGTCAAAAGCCAACGAAGCGGCTGCGGAAGCTTACAAACTCGACCTCGCTGGCGGCCGATCGGTTGTAAAAGAGGCTGAAAAAATCCCTTCGGCGCTCGGGCGTCGCGACTTTCTGATCAACTGTTGGCTGGAAACGCTTTGCACAGCAGAAGCTCGAGTGCTGGGCTGGTTGTACAGGGAATTTTACGGGCGACCTTTTGCTCCGTAGTCCCGTTGCTCACGTCAGTGTCATCCTGCGGGCAGGTTCACAGATTGTTAATCGCCAGCTACCGCAGCCGATACTAACCAAATCCATTAGAACCTCGCTGTTACAACGAACGTTATGAATGAGGCTTTGCGCTCGCTCTTCCCAGTAACAGAGCGCGCTATCTATTTGAACCACGCCGCTGTTTCGGCGCCGCCAGTGCCGACAATCAATGCAGTCAAGTCTCAGTTAGCGGACGTCTCGGAAAATGGGTCCGTAAACTTTCGGAATTGGATTGTTGTTAAAGAGAACGCGCGTGTGCTTGTCGCCGGCATGCTTGGCGCGCTGCCGGAGCAAGTCGCATTTACGCGAAACACCTCCGATGGACTCTCTACCGTGGCTAACGGCTTCAGCTGGCGCCCGGGCGACAATCTTGTAACTTTTCGCGGTGAGTTTCCCTCCAACATTTATCCCTGGCTACGCGTTCGAGACGCTTTCGGCGTGGAAGTGCGCATGTGTCGGGAGCGCGATGGTCGAATTGATCTGGACGAATTGATTAGTCTTATTGACCACAGGACGCGGATAGTCGCCATTAGCCAGATCCAATTTGCCTCCGGTTTTCGGGCGGACCTCGAGCGCCTCGGACGCGCAGCCCGCTCGCATGATGCACTGCTCGTTGTGGACGTGATTCAGGCATTGGGAGTAGTTCCCATTGACGTGCAATCGGAATTCGTCGACGTCGCCGCCGCAGCTTGCCACAAATGGCTGCTGACGCCCGAAGGCGTGGGACTGCTCTACCTTTCCGCACGCGCCCGCGAGCGCATCCAACCAACCCTGGTGGGTTGGACAAGTGTGCCGAATGCGGAAGACTACGGGAACTTCGAACAGGGCTGGAACAAGGGAACGCTGGCGTGGGAGACAGGAACGAACCCCATCGCGCTTATTCACGGTCTGGGAGCGAGTCTAGGACTTCTGAATGAAGTTGGCATTCAACGAATTCAGGATCATTTAGAGATGCTAACCGACTATCTCTGTGAACGGCTGCGAGGAACAGCATATGAAATAATTAGCTCTCGGCACGCAGGGGAAAAGTCTCAAATTGTTTGCATCCGTCATCGAACTGGTTTGAGCTCAATGGAACTTTACGCGCATCTGAAGAAAAGAAACATCATCACCGCACCACGCGGTGATCGGCTGCGAATCTCGCCTCATTTCTACAATACGGCGGAAGAGATGGATGAATTGGTAAAAGCTCTGCCGTAGGACAAACATTCCTGCGAGTCTTCGCGTCGGCCGTCTCACTGTGGAGAACTTGAAGCCGGGGACAGACAGGAATGTCTGTCCTACCGG
>DASWDX010000352.1:0-4212 GCA_036395055.1 Pyrinomonadaceae bacterium
ATTCATCAGGCGGCGATGGGAAGATTGTTCCTCGGCGCTGCGCATGATATTTTTTGACTCAAGTGCCGGGGTGGCGGAATGGCAGACGCTACGGACTTAAAATCCGTTGACCGTAAGGTCGTGCGGGTTCGACTCCCGCCCTCGGCACCAACGTCCTCACCCGCGTCGGGACGCTTCCCTGTTCCTGTCTAGACTTAATCCGTGCAATCCGCGTAATCTGCGGATGCTATGCCCAAACTCGACGATGATGTTGACGCCTTGTTCCGGCTTCCCTTGCCAGAGTTCATCGGCGCGCGCAAAACACTCGCCGCGCGACTGAAGAAGGACGGGCGCGCGGCTGACGCGGAACGCGTAAAGTTGCTGGCCAAGCCGTCAATTTCGGCCTGGGCTGTGAACCAACTCTATTGGCGACACCGCGAAGCTTTCGACCGGCTGATTGCGACAGGTCAGTGCTTTCACAAGGCGCAGACATCTGGAAAGGTCGCGAACATGCGTGAGGCGCTCGACGCGCGACGCGAGGCGCTCTCGCACCTATCAGATCTGGCCACCACATTGCTCCGCGATGCCGGTCACAACCCGTCATTGGATACGATCCGACGCATTACGACCACACTCGAGGCAATGTCGGCCTACGCATCGCTTTCGGATGGTCCAACTCCAGGGCGTTTGACCCAGGACGTTGACCCGCCGGGCTTCGAATCATTTGCTTCATTCATCCCCAGCGCTGGGACAACGAAGCGTACCGAGCAACCGACAAAGGTCAGTCCTTCAACCAAGTCAGGCGCTACGTCCACGAAGGCTCGGCAAAAGGCGACGGCAGCGAGTGAGGTAAAGCGGCTTGCGGAGTCGCGTCAGATTGAAGAGTCGCGCCAGGCAAAGATAGTTGCTGCAAAAGTTTCACTACAAAACGCGAAGAAATCGCTAACTGCTGCACGGGCCAGGGCGCAGAATCTAGAAGCGCAGCGAAAGAAGGTGGACGCCGCGGCAAAGGAGGCTGAACAACAACGCCGCGAAGCCGAGAAACAGAGCCGCGAAGCAGAAGAGCGCTTCAACAAAGCAACCGCCGCCTCGGAAGCCGCCGCTCAACGAGCACGAAGTGTGAATGTTGAGTTAGAAGAGGCGACAAAGTCGTTTGACGACGCCAAGCGGGCTGTCGAAAAAGAAACTAAAGAACTCGAATCGCTGTTTCGAGAAAAGCTGTAGTGTCGACAGATTACGCAGATTCTCCGTGTCCAAAGGTTAGGTGTCATTAGTCAGGCCCGAAGGGCCGACAGTTAATCCCAGATGTATCGTGGATCGTAGTCGATCTCATGTTTCTTGAGGGGTGAGAGGAATTCCTCTTTGAAGGTTCGCTTCTTGTGATGTCTCTCCTGTTCGTTAACGTATCGCATCACCCCTCATCTGATTTGCTGACGCTGAACGCGCCGTAACCTTCTTGCCATGCGAATCCTCGTAGCCGGGTAAATGAGTCATGAATCCAAGCCGACGAATTTGCCTTAATCGCATTGACGAAATCAGCAATGCTGATCGTCCAAGGTAACGAAGTGTATAGATGAATGTGATCTTAAACAGCTCCTGCAGCGAGCAACTTTGCCTTCCGTTTACGCGCGATGCCGCCAATGATGGAGTAAAGATCTTCGCGCATATTCGGTTCAATCCAGGGTTCGCGATGTGCGGTGCTCCACGTAAAGTGCACGAGTAAGCTGAGGTATTTTCCAGACATGTAAGATAAGGAAGGCGGTGGAACCTAATAAAGCCAGGAAGGCGAGGAAGTGGGGTATCTACGATCTTTGCAAAAGATTTTTCATAGTTGATAGATCAACTCTCGGCCCTTCGGGCCTAGCCAGACTCTTTTTCGGTGCTTTGTTCCACGACCTCCCGGTCGTGGCTATTCATTGACGGCCCTTCGGGCCTGTTCTTTACCCGCACCTGATCAAAGCGCGGGTAGCCTCAGGATTTCCGCCAGCGCGTGCAATCGACTTGAGTCCGCAGAACTCTTCGTCTCCCCAGTGCTCTTTTCCACCGATGCCGCCAGGCCTTTGAGTTTTGCCACCGCCCTTCGATTCAGACGTGAACTCTCGGCGCTTTGAATCGCCTGACGCAGCGACGCGATTCGATCTGCCGCCAGACCTTGCGACCTCTCCAATTGATCGAGGTAGGCCTTTGCGACGACCAACTTTCGCGGCCACTCGATTCTTTGCTGGTTCTGAACATTTAACTCAGTCAGTCGCACTGTCTTCGCGGCGTCGATCTCGTTCTGCGTAAGAAACTTCGTCGGCGTCAACTCAAAAACGTCCAGCCCGCGCGCGATTTCTGAGGAGTAGATGTGGCCGTTGTACCAGTACGCGGACCATGGGCCGGCCAGCACGAGCATCTTTGGATCGATCGGCCCTCGATCGAAATAGCCAATCTCAATCGGATGTTCCGCCTCGGTGAAGTCCATGAGGGAGATGCCGCCCTGATACCACGCTTGCACTTCGACGTCGCGGCCAGGAATAGGAATGAGCGATCCGTTGTGCGCCACGCAGTTCTCGCTGTCGCCTTGCGCACCTGGCATTTTGTAGTAGCTAGCGAACTTTAGTTTGTTATCTTCCAGACGAAAGATCGCATCAGCGCCCCACTGGATCGGATCAGTCGCGCGGCAGCGCGCACCGAGTCCGCCGCCCCACTCATCGGTGAACACTACTTTCTTCCCATCATTCGAGAACGACGCCGAGTGCCAATACGCGTAGTTTGGATCGTTGACCGCGTCGATGCGTTTTGGATTCACAGGATCTTTGATGTCCAGGAGGATTCCATTTCCGGAGCAGGCTCCCGCTGCCAGCCCAATTGACGAGTACGCGGTAATGTCGTGGCACTGGTTGGTGTCTGACGGCTTCGTTAATCCTTCTTTGCTGTGCGTGCCTGCACTCTTCAACGCGTTAAGGACCCCGGTCTGGGGATCCCCAAAGATTCTAGGATTATTGACGACCACTGCATCCTGCAGCCTCGCCAGCGGCACCTTGATTACATCAATTCGGAAGAGAGCCGTATTTGGATCCTTATCCGGCTGCTCACCTGAGCACCCGGCCAACTCTTTGCTTTGACGGACAAAAGAAGTTCCCGAGACGTAGATGTAAACGTTCTCCTTGTCATTCGGATCGACAACCAGCGTGTGCGTGTGAGAGCCGCGGCAAGTTTGCACCGCTGCCACCTGCTTCGGATTTCTGATGTCGGTGATGTCAAAAATTCTCACGCCGCGGAACCGATCTTTTTGCGCCGGCGGAGGCGGCGGATCTTTCTCTTTTTCAGCGGGCGATGGAGATGGCTGGGGAGGTGGAGGCGGAAATCCTTGTGTACCGCAATCCAGCCGGCCGTTTGGCATTTCCACCGACATAAACATCAGGTTTTTGTAAACGGAAGGATCACCTTGGCCACCGGGACAAATCATCGATGTCAACAAGCGGGTTCTCGCCGGATTCGAGATGTCGTAGATGTTGACGCCATAAAAGTTTCCCAGGAACAGTCGATTGCCTTGGAATGCGATGTCAGAGTTTGCAAACGCGAGTCCTGCAAGAAGCAACTGGGCTGACTTTGCAACCCTCGAGGCGTCGCCGATGCCGAGCAGACCCAGGGTTTTCTGCACTTTCGGATCGGCTGGATCGGTGGCGCTTAGTTGAAACGCGTCAGGCTTTTTGATCAGCAGTATATGCCGCATGCCCATTGCTGCTTCACCCGCGTCGTAAAAGCCGGGGGTCAGTTTGGCGCGCGGGTCGTTGATATCTGAACCCGTCATACTAGGTGGTAGCGGATCCGCCTTTTCAGGAGCAAACGGATTTTCCGGCTGCGCCGGTTTTGTATCGGGCGTCTTTGTGGTCTCCTGTGACGGCGAAGGCGAGGGCGTTGGGGGCGTTTGCGCCAGCGTCGTGACGGTAAAAGAAAAGAACAACACAAATGAGGTCAGTATCCCGACAAGTCGGTATAGCGGGTGGGTTCGAGTGCATGAGGTTAGTACCACCTGCGATAGCGGGTGGGTTCCACCGGAAGCTATTAACAAACGGGAAATGATTTCGTGTACTCGATTCATCGTTTCATCCTCTGCGAATTCAATTCGAAGTGCAACGTCGAAGCGCTTGAGGCCCGAAGGGCCGTAATTGAATAGCCACAACCGTCAGGTCGTGGAACAACACCACAAAAAGAATTGGTCAGGCCCGAAGGGCCGTCATTCAATAG
>DASWDX010000353.1:0-4752 GCA_036395055.1 Pyrinomonadaceae bacterium
GCCACCCTGCGCTTAAGAATCTCCGCATTCGATTGTTGAATTCGCCGCTCGCGATCATCCTTTGAGTGCTCAACCGAACGCTCCGCCTGAACGAGTTGGTTCTGCACTGCCTGGCGGTTTATGGATCGAAGATGGTGTTTCCGGCGGCGGTAAACGTCCAGCAAATCAACAAAGTCTTCCCAACGCTGATCGAGACTTTGAATGTTTGAAGGAATCTGTTTCGACCCCGTAAATTTCTTGTAGTTGGAGTAGATCTGATTCTTCATCCAGCGTAAATACTCAACCGCCTCGCGTTCGCGAGGATCAAACAGCTTGATGGCAGCTTCGCGTTGCTGGTCGCGAAGTTTCATCAGGCGCTGCTTTTCGCGGCGGTCGACAAGTCGGCGATAGATTGAACTGGCTGGCACGGTAACTAAATAAACTGTTTCGGCGGCCAGGGCAGCAGCTAGCGGCATAACGTCCTGCGCGTAAGCTGCAACAACTGCAAAGCTCGCCAATCCCCAGAAATTTAAGGGTTCCTTGAAAGCCTCTTTCAGATATTTAAGATCAATCTTAGGGAACTCGGGCATATCCTTGAAGAACTGAGACGATTGACTATTTGTTGTTCACACAGAGGCACGCGCAGTCCCCCCGGTTTTAATTTATACGATTACTGTTGTTGACTACTTTCTCGCTTTGCTTGCCGTCACTGGTTTCGCCCTGAGCAGGCAAAGCCTGTTGCGAACTAACCGGCGCGGCCGGCAACAGTCCCATCTCCTGCTTGTAGGCCAGCAGCTTGTCTTGCAATTGCATATCCATAGCCTCGCGTTCGATGTCTTGCATCTGATTGTCGACTGACGCGGAACCGAGTTGTAGCTTAGCTTCCGCAGCAGCAGCCCGCCGATCAATCTTGTCGCGCATCTCATCAAAGGTCGAAGCGTCATCGCCAATCTGGAACGACTCCATCGTCTGAGCCAGTTGTTCCTGCAGCTTCGCCTGCTTCGACTGATTAATCAGCTGCATTGCTTCGGCCGTACGCCGCTGCATTTGCAATACATAGTTGTCGCGGGCCTTGAGCGCTTGTTTCGATGCCAGGGTGGCGTGCTCAAGTTGCTGCGAAGTTTTTTGCAGATCCATCTGCGCCTGTTGCAGCTGTCCAATATAGGCTGTAGCGATGTCGTCGCGGCTCAGCTTCACCGAAGCACGGATCTTCGAATCAAGCTCCACGACCTGGCCTTCCAAACGCTCCTTGCTTTTTGCCAGCAGCTTTTCCGTCGCCATAACCTGTGCCACGGAATTATTTAGTTCCGGCACGCGGTCGCGCATGTCACGGATCGTCTGCTGAAGTATGAGCTCGGGATTTTCAGTTGACTCAATTAGTCCGCCGAATAACGCCCTCACTGAACGCGAGATTCTGCTAAAAAGTCCCATGTTTTGGCTGATCCTCCACCAAGAGATGTGCGATCTTTGTCTGTGGCTCTCAAATTCCCGCGCCCGTATATGTACGATGAATTACTTCGAAGGGTTCAAAATACGGCGGCCAAAGTGAAACGAAGTATAACAGTAGATGTGCACCAGCTTCCAGACGAGTTCAGTCTCCGGTTAAACAGTCGTGACTAAAGGTCACCCGTCCATATCGCGGCACCAAAGGCCAAAACTCTAAACCACTTTTGCCCTCAAACTTTCGTTGAATTGGCCAATATCTCTTCGATACTGCATGCCCTCCCAGTGAACGCCTTGAATGGCGCTGTAACACCTTGCCAGGGCCTGCTCCAGAGTCGCGGCGGCGGCTGTTATGCCAAGTACCCGCCCGCCGGAAGTTAAGTAGCCGCCCGCAGCTGACTTTGCCGTTCCGGCGTGAAAAACCTGTACTTCGTTAGTACGCGCAAGTTTGTTCAGCCCTGAGATAGGCACCCCTGTCTCATAGGAACCGGGATATCCGGCGCTCGCCAACACCACACAGGCGGAAGATTGATTACTCCATTCGACGCGGGCGTCCCGGAGACTTCGCTCGATGATCGACTGGAACACCTGAAAGAGATCAGACTGTAGCCTTACGAGAATGGCCTGCGTTTCCGGATCTCCAAAACGGACATTGTACTCGAGCACTTTCGGACCAGCCGGAGTTAGCATTAGTCCGATAAAAAGAATACCGCGGAAAGGAAAACCTTCCTGGTGAGCGCCTTCAAGAGTCGGCTCGACAATGTCGTGCACGATTCGATTCAGAGTGTCTTCGTCGACGACGGATGGGTCGGTGATTGCGCCCATGCCGCCTGTGTTTGGTCCAGTATCATTTTCTCCAATGCGCTTGTGATCGCGAGCAGCGGGCATCAATGCATAGTCGCGACCATCCGCGAACAGCAAGATCGACACTTCTCTTCCCTCGAGCGCTTCTTCGATCACTATCTGTTTCGCGGCTGCCGGGGTGACCAGCGTACCGCCGGCAAGCTCCGTGACAGCTCTTTCCGCATCCGCGTGTGAAGGCGCAACTACCACACCCTTGCCGGCCGCTAGCCCATCAGCCTTCACGACAACCGCAGAGTTCGGCATTCCAAACTTTCCACTGCGCAACGCTGTCAACGCCTCCGCCGCTGAATTGGCGATACAGTATTCAGCTGTCGGTATTTTATGCCGGCGCATGAAATCCTTGGCAAACGCCTTACTCGACTCCAAAAGCGATGCCGCGCGATTTGGTCCTATGATCTTTAATCCGCGGCGCTCGAATTCATCCACAATGCCTTCAGCCAGCGGAGCTTCGGGTCCAACAATCGTCAGACCGATATCTTCTGAACGGACAAACTCAATCAGTGACGCATGATTTGCCGCGGGAAGCGGGATGCACTTTGCCAGCTGGGATATTCCAGCGTTGCCAGGCGCGCAAAAGAGCTCTAAAGGCACGGTTGAAGTTCTTTTTAGGGCGTAAAGGATCGCATGTTCACGACCTCCGGAGCCTATTATCAGGGCTTTCATGTTGGTTTTTATCTCCTTGCACACGATCATTAACGCTCGTTGCCAGAATAAGCGGCTTTTACTCTTGACACAATTTCGCCATAGATATACTTTTCCCCATCCGCTCCACCTGTTCGAGGGCAGCCCACGCTCACCCCGATGCTCGCCAGGAGAAAAGCGGCTCCTTTGAACAATAGGCAAAACCGCTTCCGAGTGGCCCGCCCAACGTTAGTTCATGGTAGATCGACCCCGGGAGAACGAATCATGTCAGAACGGGAAGAAATCCGCGAGGTAGACACAACCTCCGATTCCGAACATCCGGATCGCAGCATAAAATGCGTAGACTGCAACGAGTATTTCGTCTGGACATCGGGCGAGCAAGCCTTTTTCCATGATAAGGGACTGAAGAACGAACCAAAGCGTTGCAAGCCCTGCAAGCAAGCGAAGAACGAAAGATTAGCGGCCATCACTGCGGCCCAAACATCCGGAATCAGGCAACGCGTTGAGGTCTCGGTGCGATGCGCACAATGTGGTCAACAAACCACCGTTCCCTTTTATCCTTCCCAAGGGCGACCCGTTTACTGCCGCTCCTGTTTTCTCGCAGGTCGCGCTGCTGAAGCGAACAGTTCGGCCAGCGCTTAATTCAGCCAACGGGGAACACTCACCGCCCTTCTGTCTGATCTATGTCGAGCCTTAGCGACGCTACTTTTCCAGATGGTAAGGCACGCTGGTAACGATCACACCTTTCTTAAAAAGCAACGCTCCTTTCAACAGAAGCGAACTTTGATTGTGCAATAGCTGGTGCCACCACCGCGCCGTCACAAATTCCGGTAGAACGACCGTCAGCATGTCGTTGTTGTGTTGTTTACGAATGCGATCGATATGACGCGTCAGCGGGCGTACGAGCGAACGATAAGGCGAAGCGAGCACGACCAACTCCACGCCTCCACCCCATTGATTCCACTTCTCCCGCAGCTTCCTGGTTGCTTCGTCGTCGAGATCGACGTAAACGGCCGTCACATGTTCAGGTGCGATTGACTTGGCATACTCCAACGCTCGAATCACACCGCGATGAATACCGGAAATAGGGACGATCACTTCGTGGCGAATTGGCCGAAGTCTCTCGACTCCCTCAGTTGTCAGTTGACGAGCCACTTCCACGTAGTGCTTGTGGACCGAACGGAACATCATTACCAGAATCGGAATTAGAACAATGACGACCCAGGCGCCGTGAATGAATTTTGTAAGTATCAGCACGCAGAGCACGACAGATGTGGCAACTGCGCCCACCCCGTTGATGACGATCGATCTCTTCCAGTGGGAGGTTTGCTTTTGCACGTCAGCGACGTCGATTGGATTGCGACCGGCAAGTGCTTCGGGTGTCACGCTCACGTGAATGTCGTCAAGTCGTTCGCCTTCATCGGCAATCTGAGTCAAATATTTCTCAGCGCTATGGTCGTTATCGTTTCGGCGTTCAGCCGCTCGTGTGCGCAGCACTCTGCCTTCTTTAAGCCAATGACGAACCATTCCTGACTGCGAAAGCGTAAAGGAAAGAAAGACACCGACCGCATACAAAGGAATCAAGCGACTCGTGTCACCTTTAAACGCCGCCACCAAAATTGCCGACAGCAGCGCCAGAATAATGACGCCATTTGAGAACACCAGACGATCGCCGCGGCTGGAAAACTGTCGCGGCAGAAAACGGTCCCGAGCCAATAGGCTTGCCAACCGCGGAAAGTCGGCAAACGAAGTGTTAGCTGCAAGCACCAGGATTAGAGCTGTGGTTGCTTGAATCAGAAAGTAGAACCAGCGAAACGGTCCACT
>DASWDX010000354.1:0-8489 GCA_036395055.1 Pyrinomonadaceae bacterium
GACGGCAATCGTGCTCCGGTTTTTCTTAGACTTAAATAGAGGCAATCACGTCTAAATGATTGAGCGCGATGCCCTAAATCGTGGGCGCAGAGTAACGGGAAACGCGGGCGATGGAGGCTCGCAACTAGATAGGATGGGAACGGCTACGAGCGACGAGCAGATCGTAGAACGTGCTTTGACGGGCGACGCGGAAGCTTTCGGCGAGATTGTACAACGCTGGGAGCGACGAATCTTCGCGCTTGCCTTTGGCATGCTCGGCCGTGAGGACGATGCGCGTGACGCCACTCAGGAGACTTTTCTCGCTGCTTTTCGAAATCTACGCACCTTTCGTGGTGAAGCCAAGGTCTCCTCCTGGTTGCATCGAATCGCCGTCAATCAGTGCATTACGCGCAAGCGAAGAGCAAAGGTAAGAAACGAGAGCGCGCTCGAGACAGAAGAGGAAAAGAATGCGACGAGTTTTGCGGCGCCGATTCGCTATTCGCCGATACGAGTCGTTGAGGGCCTGGAAACTACGGCGGCCGTGCGGTTGGCGGTGAATAGCTTGCCGGTGGAATTACGGCAAGTTGTTGTGATGAAGGAATTCGAGGAACTTACTTTTAAGGAAATTGCCGAAGCGCTCGACGTGCCACTGAGCACTGTTAAGAGCCGACTATACACGGCATTGAGACAGTTGCAGATGCGCCTTGAGAAATTTGGACGAAACGCAGAATAGGTGTGGGAGTAAAGTGAAATGAAAGACGAGGCTGCCCCAAATTGCGGACGAGAGAACGATCTAATCACGTTTCTCTATGGCGAGTTGAATGATGTTGAGGCGCGAACTTTTCAGCGCCACGTACGGGTTTGTGCCTCGTGCAACGCGGAGCTCGAGGCTTTTCGCGACATTCGTGAGTCGGTGGTGGCGTGGCGCAATGAAGCTCTTGGAGTTATCTCCTCTCCGGCTTGGGCGGTGATGAAAGTGGACCACAAAAAGTCTTCAGCGCTGGCGGCGCTACGAGAATTTTTCAGGCTCTCGCCATTGTGGATGAAAGCAGCGGTGGCCGTCGCCTCTGTTCTGTTCTGCATACTGGCGGGATTCGCTATTGCACGCTTCCGAGATAAACCTCCCGTTGCGACAATCGCAAATCAGGGCAGCACCCCCAATTCGCCGCAAGAACTCGAGGCAATTGTTGAGCGGCGTGTGCGGGAAGAACTTATCCGACGAGAGAATTCTAAACAGAGAGCGCCAGATCCAAAGTCGATACGAGCAACCGCCGATGAAGCTCCTCGCCAGCGAGTCGCTAACCGCGGCAACACTGTGGCCTTTAATCTTTCGAATCAGAAGGCACGACGCCCCCTCTCGAAGACTGAGCGCGAGCAACTGGCTGCAGATTTGAGGTTGATATCCGTGAAGAGTGAGAGCGACCTTGATCTGCTCGACGACCGAATTAATCAATAACGGTACTATCACGCAGACTGTTAGTTTGCGGATTGAGCAACGCACTACAGTTCGCTCCGGACGTTTGACAACCATGAAGGTATCTATGAGGTTTTTATGAGGCACGACGGACAAATCTTAGTGTTATTTGCAATGCTGATGTTCTTCACTGCAGTTCCCACTATTTATGGGCAGACAGACCAGCAGCAGCCGGCCAGTTTGGAAACTCAACAGGGCGTGGATCCCATTCGTCAACTGAATCTGACACCCGAGCAGCGCGAACAAATACGTTCTATCCGAGAACAGAGCAAAACCGAGCGAGCTGCGATCAATGAACGCGTTCGCGATGCTAACCGACAGCTTGAGTCGGCGTTGGATTCTGATAACCCTGATGAGTCTGTAGTCGAACAGCGTGTGCGCGAGGTGGCAACAGCTCAGGCAGCGGCGATGCGAATGAGAATCTTTACGGAAGTCAGAATCAGGCGAGTCTTGACTCCGGAACAAAGAAATGTCCTGCGATCGTTACAACAGCAAGCCAGAGAGTTCAGGCGGGAACGCTTGCTGAATAACCGCGACGAGAGACAAAAGCTGAAAGAGGAGCGCTCTCGTAGTTTGCAGAATCAACGCAACGGCCTCGGACCACTGCTTCCTCGTCGACAAAACCCACGCCGCCCGCGCCCTTAAGCCTGCTGGAAGGTGCCAACAAATCCGACCGGTTGGCGAATCGCTGACCGGTTCCTATTGTTACAATCTGCACGCCATCCGCTGTCTGCGGCCCACACGCAATATCTTGAAGCTTGACGCATTGCGTAGATTTTGCGCATGATAAGCCGCTCTTTTCAGATGTAGCCGTCGTCCTATCAGAGGCCAAGGCTTTCGAAAGAAGGGTTACGGTCACGATTCTTCAGACGTAGCAACAGCGGCCAAGGCGAAGTCCACCGACGAAAACGCGAGGCCGTTGCTGGCTAGCTCCTTTATCAGCCCCTAGATGAATTTCGTTACGCGCTCTATCTTCGAGCTGCAAGAAACCACGCTGATGACCGCACGTGCGGTCGGTGGCGTTTTCAAAGGCCCGCGCTATCTTTCCGAAGCAATTTCGCAAATGGATGTGATTGGCGTCGGTTCGCTCACAATCATTTTGTTAACTGGATTCTTCACCGGCGGTGTGCTTGCTGTGCAGACCTATCCAACGCTGGCGTACTGGGGCCAGCAAACCCAAACGGGTCGGCTGGTAGCAGTATCTCTGGTTCGCGAATTGGGTCCGGTGCTGACAGCCCTGATGGTCACCGGACGGGTAGGTTCGGCTATTGCTGCCGAGCTTGGGTCGATGACTGTTTCTCAGCAGATCGACGCGATGCGGGCCCTTGGCACCGACCCGGTACGGAAACTTGTGGCTCCTCGGATAATTGCCCTGCTTATCACTTTGCCGCTGCTCACTGTCCTCGCGGATTGCGTGGGAATCGCTGGCGGAGCATTTGCCGCGACCAGCCTCTACGGCCTGTCAACGAGTGAATTTTTCACTGCAGTTCGTGATGGAATTAGCACCGATGATATTATTGGTGGTGTAATAAAACCGACTTGCTTCGCTGTGATTATTGGATCGATTGCCTGTTACAAAGGACTGAACACAGAAGGCGGCACCGTGGGCGTAGGAAGGTCGACAACGCGAGCCGTTGTGACTGCCTCGATTGTCGTGATCATTTCCGACTTTTTTCTCGCCCGAGCGCTGCAATATATTTTGGGAATGCCCACAAGTTAGCGTCTTAAACAACCGATGGCTCTATCAACGACAGACTCAATTCACATCAGCTCCGGACAGGTCAGCCAAAATGCGGCCGGTTCCACTTTTGCCCATATCGATGACAGCCTTCGAGCCGTTCCTGCCATTGAGTTTCGCGACGTGGTGCTCGCCTTCGACGATCGAATGGTGCTAAACAAACTCAGCTTCAGGGTCATGAAGGGCGAGACAAAGATCATTCTCGGTGGCTCAGGCGGCGGCAAGTCTACAATCATCAAGCTCGTGCTGGGTTTGCTAAAACCTGACCAGGGACGAATTTTCGTTGACGGCGAAGACATTACTGACTACAACGAAGTCCAAATGATGAACGTGCGCAAGAAGATTGGGATGGTGTTCCAGGAGGGCGCGCTTTTTGATTCATTGTCGGTTTACGATAACGTCGCCTATCGCTTGCACGAGCAGGGCCTGGCAGAAGAGGAAGTCGAGCCTGAGGTGCGGCGCATGCTTCGCTTCGTTAATCTCGAAGACGCCATCGACAAGATGCCATCAGAACTCTCGGGGGGCATGCGCCGGCGCGTCGGTATTGCCCGCGCCCTGATCGGCGATCCGAAGATCGTACTCTTCGATGAGCCAACGGCTGGTCTCGACCCGCCAACCGCGCGCACAATCTGCGAACTCGCTATGAAGCTTCGAGACCTGGAAGATGTGTCCTCCATATTCGTGACCCACGAGATGAACAACCTCGATTACCTGTGCTCTGAATACGCCGTTGTAAACGAAGAGGGTCAGGTAGTCTTTGAGCGTGAGGGCGAGCGTCTTTGTCTAATCAACAGCAAAGTGATGATGATGCGCGAGGGCAACATAATTTTTAGCGGTACTGACGAAAGTCTGCGCAAGGCTGAGGACCCATACATTCAGAAGTTTCTTCGTGGACACTGATCAGAAAGGATGAAGGATGAGGGATGAAGGATGAATGAGAGAAACCACGATGGGTCTTCGGACTTCGCGTCCAACCGGTTTCATCTTTCATTCTTCCTACTTCATCCTTAGATTTGCGCCATGCCAAGATCAACCAAAACGGTAAGCTTGAATCAATTGCGTGTCGGCATATTCGTGCTGCTGTCCATAGTCATCTTGATTTTTCTGATACTCAATGCCTCCGGCGACATTAACCCGTTTAAGAAGAAGCTTCACCTGAAAGCGCGTTTTGCTGATGCAAATGGTCTGCGTAAGGGATCGGAAGTTCGCCTCTCCGGCGTTAGGGTCGGAAAGGTAGAGGGCATTACTCTCTTGCCACCTTCTACGGAGCCTAACGCACCACGCGTTGAAGCATTGATGACCATCGACGCCGTTATTGACGGCCGCCCATCCACCGAACGCGTACGCGAGGATTCTACAGCAACCCAGGGTTCCCCCAGCTTGCTGGGAAACGAAATGCTGATCAACATTAGCCCGGGAACGGCATTGGCTCCGCAGGTAAAAGATTACTACATCCTGCGTTCCTCCAGCGCGAATACGGTAAACGACTTCGCTACCTCGGGCACGGATCTGGCCCAACGTCTCAGTAAGCTCTCCGATCAGATCAGTGTAATAGTGACAGACGTACAGGAGGGCAAGGGGACGGTCGGACGGTTATTCATCGATGAGGCGCTCTATAACAACCTCAACGCAACCGTCCGAGAAACCGAGGATGTGATGCGTCTGGTTAGATCTGGAAACGGCTCGGCGGGCCGTTTTGTGAATGATCCTGCGCTATACAACAACGCCAACGAGATCGCCTTGCAGTTGCGAGAGATTGCGGTCGACTTGCGCGCCGGACGGGGCACAGCCGGCAAACTTCTCACAAACGACGAACTCTACAATCGAATCAATCGCACAGCTGACCGGCTCGATCGTTCAGTCGATCAAATCAACGCCATGATTGCTGACATCAATGCCGGGCACGGCACTCTCGGCAGACTGATCAAAGACGAGCAAATGTATGACGACGCCCGCGCCGCCATTGCCCGCTTCAATACAACAGCCGAACGAATTGACAATATCGTTTCGTCAGCTCAGCGCGGTGAAGGGACAGTCGGAAAACTGCTGACAGACGAAGCACTCTACTCCAATGTCAATCAACTATCGTCGGAAGGCGTGAAATTGATGTACGACTTCCGCCAGAACCCGAAGAAATATCTAACAATCAAGTTCCAGTTGTTCTAGAAGCTCAGTGCTCTAAATAAGGCTTCGTCACTGGCTCCGGCAATCGCGGCTCTTGCTTCTGCGGAATTCGCATCGAATATAGCCAAAAGCTCCGCTTCCGACTTCGGCAACTCGGCGGGCGGCAGTGGCTTGCCCTCGGGTGCAAGGTCCAACGAGTCTGATCAATCGCATAAACCGCCCACGTCGGTAGATTACTCAAGTGCGTTGCCAGCCCGCCCATGGCCGTCGACTTCTCATGTGGCTTCCAAGCAAACTTCTCATGGGGAACACGCCCCAGGGTTTTTCGCGTATTAGCCATTTCATGATCAAACTCGGGTAACAATGACTCACTTATTCCCATTTAAGTTCTCCTTGTGGCTACGTGTTCTGGAGTCTTGAAATCAGATGTTATGCTCACCGCTGCGGCGACGTCATGTTCAGCTTAACGACTACTTATTCGGCACTATACCAAATGCGCGCACCGGAAACGTGCCAAAATCCTTAACCTTCACCGGTACCGCAAAAAACTTGAAACCCTGATCCGGCAGCTCACCAAGTCCGCAGAGATGCTCAATTATCGGAATACCCTGGCTTAATAAGATTGAATGCGCTGGACGACTACGATCGTCGGTAGCGTCGATGTTATATGAATCGATGCCCACCAGCGCGGCGCCGGCGTCTGCCAGATATTTCGCCGCCCCTTCGGTCAGGAAAGGATGTGCGCCATCGGAGTATCCTTCGGTTCGCCAACGCACGTCCCAGCCAGTATGAAAAAGTACCGCCCTGGCTTTTAGATCCAGGCCCGCCACGGCTGCTACTTGAATTGCGCGTTCAGTGCCAAGGCGCCGAACTACCATGCCGTCCAGATTCGCCAAGGAATAGAGACCAAGTCCGGCGAGGTCCGTCCCATCCGGGTAACGATGGAAGGGACTATCGAGGTAGGTTCCCGTATTAGCCACCATTTCAATCCTGCCGATTTGAAACTCAGTGCCGGCCGCGTAGTAATTCTTCGATTCTTCACGGGTAAGATGATCTGTAATCACAGGCGCAGGTAGACCTTTGTAAGTGATCATGCCGTGCTCGACGGTATGGGAAACATCGATTAGCTTGTAATTGTAATTGGATTTCACTAACTCTCCGTTTCCGATGACTGTTACCAGCGACCGTTGGGCAAAAGCACGGATCATCGCGCAGGGTCTTCCTTATCTTGCGCGACTGTTTGTATTGAAGGGAAGTCTTCCTGACGATCACGCTTCTGCCCTTTTGGCTGGTCAGGTCTTCTTCTGCACCAACACTTGAAAATGTGAGGCCATGCCATCGGGCAAGATCATTTCTCGAGCAGCAACACTAAGGGCCAATCGCTCAGCTTCGCTTTTGCATTGTCGCGAAGCAGTCTCCAACTGCTCCAGTAATCCCGCGGCCAGCAGGAACCTATCTTGCTGCTCGAATTCCACAACCTCAAATCCCAGTCGTGCCCCAACCGATTTCACAAGACTCCAATTCACTGTCGTCGTAAGATCTTCTTGGCCCGGACGCGCCAGTAAGTGATCCACGAATTCATGACCGCGAAAACCTCGCAAGGTTCCGTGGCGGCGTCCCACGGACGAATAGAGATCCTCAGCCGCAGCGCCGTAATCTACTGTGATGAGGTAGCCGGCGCGCAACTTGTCAGCGACTTTGCCGAGCCATTCCTCGACCTCAAGGCTGATTTCGGCAACGTGGCCTTCGCTGAGCTCGATACCGCAATCCTCAAAATACGTTCTGAAACGCGCCGACAATTCAGGGCTCGGGGCGTCGAGCAGCCATTCAAAGTTTCCACTGGCGCCAATGTCCACATAAAATTCTTTGAGTTGACCGTTATCGACAGTAACTCTGTGAACTGGAAAAGCGTCAAGCAACTCGTTTGAGAAAACTACGCCTGGATCGATTTGTATGTCATTAAGCTCTTTGAAGATCACCCGATCGGCAAACGCTTCCAGGCGTTGCCGCGCCAGCGATTGCGAATGCGCACTGACTTCATCAACGATATAGGAAGTCGCAGCGAAAACGTCAGGAAAGAATTTCTGAAATGTTTGCAAGACACCGCTTGCAAAGTGGCCGTCTCCAGCGCCGACTTCAACGAGCGACCATTCTGCCGGCCGGCCAAGTTCCTCATAAAGCGCGGCGAAATAACTGGAGAAGGTTGCAGCAAATAACGGACTGCGCTCCGGACTGGTGCGATAGTCTCCCTCCCTGCCCCACTTCTTCTGACCCATCCGGAAATAGTAGCCATCCTGTGGATCGTAAAGCGCTACCTTCATCCACTCATAAAACGGAATTGGGCCTTCGTTTTTGATACGCTCACGAAGTCGTGCGGCGAGCGCCGAAGTTTTGGGAATAGTTTCGATCATCTGTGGGCCACAGCGCCGGCCATATCATTTCGGTTCGAGAATGGTTGGATGATTCTATAGCAGGAGCACGCAAGTTTTCCCTGAAGACCCAGGAACTAACGGCTCTTGGGCTCGTCCTTGTCCAGGAGCCGAGTTGTGTTTTCAGTGATGCTCGGGGGCGGCTGGTAGATCTCAGCGGTATTAGGGCGAGGCCTCCAACTCGGTGCCAGGTTCACTGCAGCCGGCGGCAAAGCAGCATTGTGCGCAGTGCGGTTGAATTGAGGAGTACCCGGCGACGCGTATGAGCCCGCTTGCTCAAAATCGATTGGCGGCGCTGAATCTTCCATCAATAATGCATACAGGATCCGCAGCAACCCGCCTACGAAGCAGAACAAAGCAGTCAGCGGAATGAGTATATGGGAAACTTCCCACAATAGGTTAACACTAAGGATCGCCACGATAGGTACAACGAGTATAGTGCTCAGCATGAGCATCGCACCTTGACGAATTCCCTTGCTGCGAGGTGAAGGCTTTTGATTACCGGGTTGCAGGTAGGGCGTCGGAAGCGTTCCTCCGGATGCCAAAACCGCCATGACACCGTCCAGCAAAAAGCCACACCTTGAGCAGTATCGGGTGACATCAGAAACTTGTTGCTGTCCGCAATGTGGACAATACATGTCGACAGACCTCACTTAGCTGCTTCTGCCTCCTGTTTATTTCGCGGTTCACACAACCCGTTGCGCTAGATAATAAACCCAGACGGACTGGTACGTGAAAGAGTCTT
>DASWDX010000355.1:0-3065 GCA_036395055.1 Pyrinomonadaceae bacterium
ACACAGCCATCGATATCCGGTGCTTGCGTTTCCATTCTTCCCTGCCACAACAAGTCGCTCTCACTTGACTCGCCTTCAAAGATAACCTGAACCAGCTCGCCAATCCGGGCTCTGTTTCGCCTGCGCGAGATGCGCGACTGCTCTCTCATCAAGCGCGCGCGGCGCTGCTTCGCTATCTTTGGTTCAACTTTGTGCGGCAGGTCGAATGCCGGTGTTCCTTCTTCGTCGGAATACGTGAACACACCCACGCGATCGAATTCTATGTTCTTCACAAACGCGAGCAACTCGGCAAAGTCTTCTTCAGTTTCGCCGGGAAAACCGGTGATGAATGTTGTGCGCACTGCAATTCCCGGCACGCGATCGCGTACTCGCTTAATCAGTCTTTCGAGCGAGTTGCGATTGCCGCCACGTTTCATCAGTTTCAAGACATTCTGAGACGCGTGTTGCAAAGGCATATCGAGATATTTCACTGCCTTCGGCTCTTCGGCCAACACGTCGAGAAAGGCGTCGCTTATGTGGGTCGGGTAGGTATACATCACGCGCACCCATTCGATGCCGTCCGTGTGCGACAGTTCGCGCAGCAGTTGCGCCAACGCGTCCTGCTTACCAAGATCCTCGCCATATCGCGAAGAATCCTGCGCGACCAGTATTAACTCCTTCACTCCTTCATCAGCTAGCTGCTGCGCTTCTGCAACGATCGAACCAAAGCGCCGGCTGCGGAAGTGACCGCGCATTTGGGGAATGAAACAGAAGGCGCAGGGCCGATCGCAGCCTTCCGCAATCTTTATGAAGGCGTAGTGTCCCGGCGTGGCCAACACGCGCGGCGTCGATTCGTCGTAAAGATAGGTTGCGCTTTGATTGCCAAGGGATACCACCGGCAGTGAACGCGTTTCCGTCTTCGGATCGCAAACCGCGAGAATGTCGTTTACCTGGCTGGTGCCGATAAAGGCATCGACTTCTGGCAACGACGCTTTCAGTTCATCGCGATAACGCTCGACCAGACACCCGGCAACAACCAACCGAGTGGCTTTACCGTCCGATTTTAGTTTGGCTGCTTCCAGAATCGCTTCGATGGATTCCTTTTTCGCCGCGTCAATAAAGCCACACGTATTTACGACTACGGTATCCGCTTCGCTTGCATCGGCAGTGATCTGATAGCCAGTTGCCTGGAGTTGACCCATCATCACCTCGCTATCGACGAGGTTCTTGGGACAACCCAGACTAATAAATCCAACTTTTTTCATAAGCCTTACTCAGTTGCCCGCTCGAATTCGGCGAGGGTCTTCTCGATTTCCAGGAACTCCGCGGATGTCAGCGCCTGCCCACCAAAGCGCACGCGATTGTAAGCGTGAGTGATGAACAAGGCCGGTTTAAAATCAAGGCCGCCGGCAAACTCCAGCGGCGTCAGATTCGGATCTCGTTTGACCCCACGGCGCTCCAACAAAGCCAACAACCGTTCGTAGAACTCAACCGCTGAAGTTTCCTCGTTACCTTGACGCCGCGCCAGCCTTAAGCCCCGGCGCCAACCGAACCGGCGGACACGTCTGGCTACGAAGAACAGCAGGAACGCAGCCATGAGAGCCAAACCAATTAGTGTGATCCCGCGAGTGCGCTTACTAACAGCATCCCATACTGCCGAGACTATTTGTACCAATGAACGGCGATATACAAACAACTGATTATGAAGAGAAGTTGCCAGGGAGCGTTGCTCTTGCTTATCGTAGCCCACCACATATTGAAACCAGATCAGCTCCAGCGCCTCGGCATACTTCCCCAGTTGAGCCGCAAATCCTGTACTCACCGGTTCGGTTTTTCCGGCAGCAGGAGTAGGATCGAAAGTTACCCATAACTGACTCTCAGGGAAATAAACCTCTACCCACGAATGTGCGTCGCTTTGTCTGATCGTGTAGGCGCCAGCCGCTTCGTTGTATTCGCCGGGAAGAAAACCGTTGACGACGCGCGCCGCAATTCCGCGCTTCCTCAACATTACTGCCATAGCGGTTGAAAAGTATTCGCAGTGACCAACCTTCACGTTGAAGAGAAAATCGGCCAGCGGATCCGGACCCGCGGCTCTCATCTGCAAGCTGTAACCGTACGCCGTTTGCAGATGCGCTTCGATCGCTTTCGCTTCATCGTAGCGATTGCGCGCATGGGCGTTTGCGACGATGGCGTTCGCGCGCGCTTCTATTCGCGGATCAAGTGCGGCGGGGAGTTGTTTATAGCGTTCGAGGGCGGCTGGATAAGGGCCCAGGTCTTTTCGCAACAAGGCTACGTCCGGTTCGGTCGTATCGGAGAGGGCTTTGTATATCATTCGCTCAAACTCGTGTCTGCGCACCTGTACCGAACCTTCGCCATCGACCCGCAGCAGTGGGAAATCGCCCTGAATGGCTATGGGCCGCGACGCCGCAAACAGAACCGGAGATTCTATAGGTTCCAGAAACACCGTTTGCGTCGTCCGCTGATGGAGCGCTTCAGTTGTGCCAAGCGGGAAGAACCCCTTGTCGTTCTTTTTTTCCGTTATGTGGCGCGCGTCGAAAGATTTCTTCCAACCGCGTCCGGTGAACTCATCAAGAGCCACACCGCGCCACCTTAAGTCGGTCACCGGTTGCGACTCTTCTATGCGGACATGCATTACCACCGCATTGTCACGTTTAAGATCCCCAATCTCTCCCAAGGTGACGTTTTCCGAGAATCCTATGAAATTTGTCAGGGCGCTGCCTGAGCGAGTAAGCGCCGCGGAGCCAGCCCGCGGGGCCACCAGAAACAAAGGCATCGCGAGAACAAAAATCAACGTGAGCAGGACCAGCGCCACAAACGGAAGACGATTAGCCTCGGCATTTCGCTTGCCGTCTCGGCGGCGAGGATGCCTGAAAATTCGCGAATCGGGCGGCACGAGCAAATGTGTCTCGGCGATGGCTATTGCCCGCCGTGATTTTTGGATCTCGAAAGCGATTATCGTGGATAGCCCACACAGGAGGTAAAGTGACAGTGTGCCCAGGAATACGGGACTGAAACTCAGTCCCGCGGCCAGCAGTACTTCAAAGAAAGAAATTAGATACAGGAAT
>DASWDX010000356.1:0-4282 GCA_036395055.1 Pyrinomonadaceae bacterium
CGCAAGCCGACAAGACGTGAGCGTCGTGTATACGGAGAGGCTTAATAATGCGCAAAGAATATGATTTCAGTCAGGGTACGCGAGGTAAGCACGCCGGGAAACGGCTTCGCATTGTCGGTGATACGCACTCGCGCAATGGGCCAGACACAGCGGCCAGGATTCAACAAACTATCGAGCGCGATCTGAAGAGTCGGGAAGACTTCAAAGTGATTTGGAGCGAACTCAACTCTGCTGAAAGAGAGAAGATCCGCTCTGCCTGGCTTAGGAAAATCAATGCGGTCCTCGCAGGTCCTCCGCCACGATCACCCCGCCGCGCATAGAACCAAGGTCGGCCGGCTTGTTCCTGATAGGAATGGGATTGTTTGCCTTAGATGAGAGTTCTGCCATAACCATCAGCCAGTCCTCGGTTTGAAATTAGCTCGGAGATTTTCGCCCCGCTGAAAAGTCGGTACGAAGACCACTGGAAAAGCAACGGCAAAAGGGTGAAGAATCAAAAACCTGAAGGGCTCCAAATTTTTAAGGTTCGTCTCCGCCCTTCTTCCCCTTCTTCTTCTGCGGTTCGACTTCGCGTGGCCGCGTGACTGTAGGAGGTGGTGCGCCCTCAACGCGCGGCGTTATGGTTTCAGTTCGCGGTTGCGGGTTTCCTGGACCATCTTCAGCGCGGGGCGGCGGTGGCAGCGTCATCTGTTCCAACTTGGGCTCTGTACTGGCAGCCGGCAACGTGGTGTCCTGGTCCGCTTCTTTCGCTGCGTCTTCATTAAACTGTGCGCGCTCGGCGGCGAGTTCACGCTGCCGCTGGCGGAAAAGTTCCTTCATGTCCTCAGGCATCCCCGGCGGTTTATCGAAGTCTTCCTTAGGTTTTCCTTTCAGGAAATCTTTCATGAAACTGATAAACATCGGCAGGGCGCCATGTGCGCCCGTCATCTCGCTGCCTAGCGGTTTCTTCCTGCCGGGGTAACCCATCCAAACGCCCGTCACATAAGTTGGCGTATAACCGATGAACCAAACGTCGGTGTGATCGTTTACGGTGCCGGTCTTGCCTGCCAACGGTACTCCCAGCGAACTCGCAGCCGTGGCGGTCCCAAACTGAACCACCCCTCGCATCATTGACACCATTGTCAGGGCCACATACTGATTCATAACTTTGTAGGTTGTCTTCTCCCAGTCTTCGAGTATGGCGCCATCGCGATCCAAAACCCGGCGAATCAGGTGGGGCTCGACACGTATCCCTTTATTGGGAAATGCCGAGTAGGCAGAAACCATCTGATCGAGAGGCACCTCTGTCGCGCCTAGTGCCGATGGAAGATAAGGCGCCATCGGGACTTTGATACCGAAACGCCTGACCATTTGCGCGCCGGTCTGGATACCAACTGTTTGTAACAGGTGGACTGCGGGCACATTCATTGATTTGGCGATTGCCATCTTCATCGGCAGGTCGCCATTGCCCAAAGAGCCGTCATAATTGTGTGGTTGCCACGTGCCGATACTAATCGGCGCGCCGCTGACAGTTGTGTCCGGCGTCATACCCCACTCGACGGCGGCCGTGTAGATAAAAGGCTTAAAGCAGGAGCCAGTTTGCCGGTAAGCCTGCGTGGCATTATTAAACTTACTGGCGCTGTAGAAATCGTAACCGCCGATCATCGTGACTACTTCGCCGGTCTTGGCGTTGAGCGTCATCATGGCCCCGGCCACCGCCGGCACCTGAGATAGCTCAACCTTCAACCGGCGGCTCTTCTGATCAACTTCCTTGATTTCAAACTCTGAAAGATATCCCGCCTTCAACTCATCCTTCGGCTGACGTTTGGACCACCCCATGTCTGCCACGCCCACGGTGGCGGTGTAATTGCCAAAACGGACGGTGGCCTCATTCTTTGCGCGATCGACTTTGGTCACCAGTCCCGACAAAAAGCGACCTTGTTGATAATCGTTTCCATACCAGTCCGGATCTTTGTAGTTATTGATCTCCTGCACGGTTGGCGGACCTTGCCCATTGTTTGCGGAGGTCGGAATCGTTTTGTAGCTTGAGCGCCAGCCACTATGAGTCCGATCGTAATTCCGGAGGCCGGCGCGTAAAACTTCATATGCTTTTTTCTGGGCTTCGACGTTGATGGTGGTGTAAACGGAAAGACCACCCTGGGCCACCCGCGTTGTGTATCTATCCTCGAGCTCTTGCCTGACTTGCTCGACCGGATAATCAAAAGCACTGGACTTCGGCTGCGCCTGATAGTAGGCCGTGTCGGCGAGTTGAATCGGTTTTGCTTTGGCCGCATCCACTTCTGCCTGAGTTGCGAAACCATTCCTGGCCATTAAATCCAGCACGAGATCCCGGCGCTCTTTCGCCCGCACCGGATTTGCTGTCGGAGAATATTCGCTTGGCGCTTTGGGCACACCAGCCAGCAGGGCGGCTTCGCCCATAGTCAGATCCTTCGCCTGCTTTCCGAAATAAGTTTCAGCCCCGGCTTCCACACCGTAGGCATTGGCGCCAAGAAAGATATGGTTTGCATAGAGCTCCATGATCTGATTCTTGGTGTAGTAACGTTCGATCTGAAGTGCCAGCGCCCACTCATTCACTTTTCGTTTGAGCGTCTGTTCCTTGGAGAGAAACAAATTCTTGGCAAGCTGTTGCGTGAGCGTCGAGCCGCCTTCAACCTTATCGCTGGTCAGGTTTTTCCAGGTTGCACCAATGATGCGAATAGGATCGATACCGACGTGGTCGTAAAAGCGTGCGTCCTCAACCGCCAGGATCGCGTTCTTCATTACCGGAGGTATTTCTTCGTACTTAAGCGGAATTCGCTTTTCCAGGGCAAACTCGCCAATCACAGTTTCGCCGTCGTCTGCATAAACTCGCGTGACAACACTTGGACGGTAAGTAGCAAGGGCAGCGACCTCATTGGCGGCTCGGGAATAGTTCAGCTCATAGGCTGCGATAATACCGGTTAAGCCGCCGGCTGCCAGCGCCAGTAACAACACAGCCGGGAACCAAAAGCTGCGCAATAAATGGCGCCGCTGTTCCGGCGGAGCATGGACGATTGCCATTGGAGAATATGATTTCAACTTTGAACCAGGGGATTTTGCAGCCATATAATTCAGCCCTCTCTGAGATAAACGTTGCTTCAAACCGGCGGGAAAGGACAACGTGGCTAGCCACAGTATCTTGATTCATGCCCCATACAACGCTGAAAGTATAGATCAGGATTGTCTTGAACTCGATGCGGGAGGTTGGTAGAAGGCTGCCTCCTGTCATGTCCGGATTTGGCGGCTTTTCCTATTCTGCTTGTAAGGCTTTATAATCTACATGCAAACGGGGGCGACAGGCTTCGACAGGGGTTTGGACGACCGACGGATGCCATGCCGGGCTACTCTATGCAGCTCGTTAAAACGCGTAGGGAAAAAACAATTGCCAATAACAATGAATTGGCTCTAGCTGCCTAATTAGCCGCTAGCGTCTCGCCGCAAGTTGCTTATGCGCGCGGAGGGAGATGTCACTCAGATAAGCTGGCCCAACGTTTCGGTCCGTGGGGTTGGGCGAGACCAAGTCGGACTAGCTTTCATCGAGGTCTTGTCGCTTCACTTACTCGATGGAAAGCGAAGATCTGGCCGCTCGTCGGCCAGGAATGAGAAGCGACTAAGCATGTAGAGTCTTTCGGCGGCTTCTCTTGGATCCGAGTTCAATTCTCGGCGCCTCCACCAATCTTTGAATTTCGGATTTCGAAATGCGGATTTGAATACCGACGTTGGAAACATCGAGATCGTGAAATCTGAAATCCGCAATCCACAATCCACAATCCACAATCCGACTCTTCCTATTGGAATCTTTGACAGCGGCGTTGGTGGACTGACTGTCTATCGCGCGCTGCATGAATGTCTTCCCTCTGAGCATTTCGTTTACCTGGGCGATACTGCCCGCGTGCCCTACGGCACAAAATCCCTTGCCACTGTCGAGCGCTACGCGATTGAAAACGCGAAATTTCTTGAAGCACACGGCATCAAGCTGCTGATTGTTGCCTGCAACACCGCGTCGGCTCTGGCGTTGCCCGCTATCCGCGAAGCTGTCAGCGTGCCGGTGATAGGTGTCATCGGGCCCGGGGCGCGAGCGGCGCTTAATGTGGCCACAGGAAAGAAAATTGGGGTGATTGCGACTGAGGCCACGGTGCAAAGCGCGGCTTACTCCCGAGCTATTGGCAAGATCAATCCAGCCATTGACGTCATTGAGCGCGCCTGTCCGTTGTTTGTTCCGTTGGCCGAAGAAGGTTGGGCAGAGACCGACGTGGCCCGAGCTGTG
>DASWDX010000357.1:0-11133 GCA_036395055.1 Pyrinomonadaceae bacterium
TCGTGACGGCGAAGAATCACGAAGAGAATGAGATCACAGTTCACCTCGAAAACGGACGCGAACTCACTTACAACCCGCAGCGACTTTCAGGCGTGAGCGTATATCGCGAAGCAAGACGCGAATTCGCGAAAGGCGACCGCATTCAATTCCGCGCGCCTTTCACCGAAAGGCGCGTCGCGAATGGCGAACTCGGAACCATCGCGAAGATCAGCGATGAGGAGATGACCGTGAAGTTAGATGGTGGACGTGAAGTCAGCTTCGAGGCGGAGAAGTTTCGTCACCTCGACCACGGTTACGCGGTTACCAGCCACTCTTCGCAGGGAACGACCGTTGATCGTGTCCTCATCAACTCCGATACACTGGAATCGCGAGTCTTGCTGAATGACCGAATGGGTTATGTCGCGGTATCACGATCCCGAGAAGACGCGACTATCTACACGAATTCGATTGAAGAACTCAGAGGCGCACTGGATCGAAGGGCTGATAAGGAGATGGCCCTTGAAGCAGTGCAGGTTAGCAACGAGCGCCGCAACGTGCTTCGGGACGACCAGAACCCATACGAATCCCAGAATCGTGGGTCCTTGGACTCACAACAAGGTCGCGAGCCCGAAATAATCGAAGAAGCCAATGAAGATAGAGGTGAAGCAGAAGTGGCTGAGGCGGAAGAGATGGAATTCAGCCTCGCCTGAACAAGAGAGCAAACACTTGGGGAATTGAAGTATGAACATCAAGGAAGCCAAAGAACTGCCAATTTACCTGACGCTGAAAGAGGTTGCCGAACTACTGAAAGTGAAGCCGCGAACGATCTATGCCTGGGTAAGTGACAAACGAATACCCTACGAGCGCAAAGGGGGTCTTTTGCGATTTCGGCTGGATGTAGTTATCGCCTGGAATGAGCCGGCCCGTTAAGGAAATCGAGATAGAAAATCACGCGTTGCTTTGCTATCCTCAGTCCGCTCCTGTGATGGCTGCAACCGGAAAGGAGCACGATGTCAGTTTACAAGCGAAGGGGAAGATGGTTCTGTGACACCACGATCGATGGCAGGCGAGTGCAGCAGGTTCTAAAGAAGGCACGCACGCGAGCACAAGCCATAAAGGCCAAGACCGTGATCGAGAACAAGCTCTTTGAAAACCGATACAAGGTTAAGAGGAGGCCGGAAATTAGCTTTGACAAATTCGTCAAGGATCGTTTCCTGCCTTACTCAAAGTTACACAAGCGGACGTACCCAGATGACGTGAAGATTTGCGACATGCTTAAGGAGACGTTCGGGCGGATGATGCTCTCGGAGATCAATCCGCCGCTGATCGAGAAGTGGAAGCAGAAACGTCGCGAGGGAAAGACGATGTACAAACGCCTGCGAAATCCGGCAACGGTAAATCGCGAGCTGTGCGTGCTGTCAAAGATTTTCTCTCTGGCGTTCGATGCTGAACTGATCGAAAGCAATCCTTGTCGCCGAGTGCGGAAGTTTCGCACGAACAGCGGAAGGATGCGTTATCTGACTTTCGATGAGGAGGCAAAGCTGTTCGAGAACCTTCAAGGTCAGGAATGGGTACAGCGGATCGTTACGATGGCTATTAACACCGGAATGAGGCAGGGCGAGATTTTCGATCTCACCTGGTTCGACGTGGACTTGCCGCGAGGGGTGATTCACATTCGAGTCTCCAAGAACGGCAAAGATCGTTTCGTTCCGATAAATCAAACGGTCCGTGCAATGTTGGAAGGACTAGCGCACACCAGCGAGTACGTCTTTCCTAGTCCGAAAACCGAAGGACGTTTGGTCGACGTGAAGCGTCGATTCGACTTGGCGAAGGGCGATGCAGGGATCAAAGATTTCCGCTTCCATGACTTGCGTCATACGGCAGCCACTCGGATGGCTGACTGCGGAGCGGACGCTTTCACACTTGCGGCAATCTTCGGCTGGTCTGATGTTCGAATGGCTTTGCGTTACACGCACGCTACCAATGAGGCGAAGCGTCGAGCAGTTGAAAATTTGGTGCGTCCGGTCGCGTCAAGTGACGAATCGGTGACAAGTGAAAAAGGCAGGGTCGCCGCCCTGCCGTAAGTCATTGATTTTATTGGTGGAGCAGAGGAGGGTCGAACTCCTGGCCTCCGCATTGCGAACGCGGCGCTCTGCCAACTGAGCTACTGCCCCACTAGCACGACATATTAGGAATCGAGACCGGTCAGTGTCAAATATGATGCTGATTATTCTAATTGGAATTCCAATTCACGAACGGGAATGGAGCAGTCTCAAATCGGCAAAACCAATTGATCGCTGCGTTCAGGCGTCATCGATCCTCTTCTTCGCCGCAGCAAGCGCATCTTCAAGCTTTTCAACATTCTTCCCGCCACCCTGTGCCAGGTCAGCCTTGCCGCCACCGCGACCGTCGACTATTGCACAGGCTTGGCGCATCAGTGCGTTCATGTCCCCGGGCGCGTCGGCTGAGCGCGCAAAAACAATTCGCGCGGCACCCCTATCGCGAGAACCGAGCAGAGCAATCGTGTTTGGGTAAACGATCAGTGCCTGCGCCAAATGCTTCAAAGCTTCGCCATCGCGATTATCAAAGACGTGCATAACAACCCGATCACCCGTCGGATTCGGTAAAGCAGTAACCAGCAATTCCTGGGCCTCGACGCGAGCGGCTATTTCTTCCAGCGTACGAAGGCGCCGGTTTAGGTCCTTGTTTTCTTCGAGCATTCGGGCGGTGAGCTTCGCCGCGTCGTCACGACCGGCGCTGAAGAGGGAGGCCACAGCGCGCGCGGTTTTGTTTGCGCGCCGGTAGTCGCCGAGCGCGCGGATGCCGGCAGCAAACTCTATTCGCGCTAGCCCTTTGGCGCGTTCCCACGTCCGCACCGCAATCATTCCCACTTCGCCGGTTCGATAAGCGTGGGTGCCGCCGCAGGGAGTCAGATCGAAACCTTCAATTTCAATCAGCCTCAGTTCGCCATCCCGTGAAGAATCCTTTCGTAGAGGCAGCCGACCCGCTTCTTCCCCCGTCACATTCCTGATAGTGATTTCGCGGTCTTCCCAAATGACGTTGTTCGCCAGCTCAACCGCCCGTTCGATTGCTTCATTTGTTGGGTTTGTCAATTCAACATCAATCTCGCAAAAGTCGTGCAGCACACGAAAGCTTCGCGTCGGTGCGTTAAAAAGAGTTACGAAAGCCTGCGAGAGAATGTGCTGGCCGGTGTGTTGTTGAATGTGGTCGAGGCGGCGCGCCCAATCGATTCTTCCTTTAACGATCGTGCCCACTTCCGGTGCGCGACCCTGAATGACATGCAGTATTCCGTTCTCTTCGCCATCAATGCACTCGAGCACTCGTTTGCCGTCAAGCGTTCCGGTATCGCTGGGTTGTCCGCCTCCGGTCGGATAGAAAGCTGTGCGGTCCAGTGTAACCGCGGTCCAGCCGCTAACTCGGTCGGTCTTGTCGATGACCCGCGCCTCAAACTCGATTAAGTGAGAGTCAGTGTAGTAGAGACGTTCGGTTGCCGGCATGTTAGGTCTTTGGGCTTTTTTTGGTCCTTGAATTTGCTGAGTTAATAATCTAACGAGTAAATACATGCAAGCCAAGCACGAAATCTCAAAACGCGGGACTTCGCGCAGATCAAGTGGCGAAGCCATGAGCACCCAAAGACTGTCTGCAGTTGCAACTACTCTTTGACAGCCTTTCCTGAAAACCAACATAATCCGCGATTGCTTCCCATCGCCCGCGCTTTCTAGTTGCCGGACCTTATGATTAGTACCTTTCAAACAGCCTTCGTGCGCCGCTTCGTGCTGGCGCTTTCGCTAGTTGCTTCGTTGAGCGCCATCTGCTTCGCTCAATCGGAGCAGCCGTTGCAATCCCTAACCTATCGCCTGGGTATGTCGCGCCCTGTTTCCCATCTATTTGAAGTAACCATGGAGGTCCAATTACCAAGAGACTCAAGCGCGAAATACATTGACTTGCAGATGCCGAAGTGGTCGCCTGGCCGTTACGCCGTTTTCGATTTCGCCAAGAATGTGCAGGAGGTTCAAGCTCTCGGAGGTATCTGCCCGCAGGTAGGGCTTAAGTGCAATCAGCCAAACTTTCCGGTCAGCCGGATAGACGATCAGACCTGGCGCGTTGAGACAATGAACACGCATGATCTGACTGTCCGTTACAAAGTCTTCGGCAACGATCTCTCCGGCACGTTCTCACAACTTGATTCTCGCCATGCGAATTACAACGGCGGCTCCATTTTTATGTACGTCGTCAATCACAAATCCGATCCAGTCAGCCTCGTTATTCAACCGCCAACGGGCTGGCGTATCGTTAACGGAAGGATGGACCGAAGCGATCAGCCCGAGTGGCGGTTTCCAAATTATGACGTGATGATCGACACGCCGACCGAAATCGCCCCTGACTGGACCGACGATCAGTTTCAGGTCGATGGCAAACGATACCTTGTGATAGTTCATTCATTCGGCGATGAAGGTGGAAAGCGCGCCGGATTGGTTCGGGATATCGAAAAGATCGTGAGAGCGGAAACCAGCATGTGGGGACCACCGGAGTTTAACTCATACACGTTCCTGATCCATTTCGCGGCTGACGATCATTCCGGTGACGGCATGGAACATCTAACGTCGACACAAATCATCGAGCCGGGTGCGCTGGGCGAAGAAGGAGTTTACGGAGACACACTGGACAACGTGGCTCACGAGTTTTTCCACGTGTGGAATGTCAAACGACTCCGTCCCGTAGAGCTTGGCCCATGGGATTTCACGCGTTCGGTCAACACGCGCGGACTTTGGATTGCCGAAGGCATAACCAATTACTACGGCCACATGATGATGCGCCGGGCCGGACTGTGGGACAACACCGCCTTGCTGCGACGTGAAAGCCAAACAATTACTGGAATCGAAAACGATCCCGGCAGTCATTTGATGAGCGCGGAAGATTCTTCGCTTTCGGCGCCGTTCCTCGATGATGCGCCCCACGCGCAACGAACCAATCTGCAGAATACGTCAATCAGCTACTATCCCAAGGGTGAGGTAATCGGACTGGTTCTCGATTTGATGATCCGCGGAAGAACCGGTGGCAAGGCCTCGCTTGACGACGTAATGCGTCGAATGTACGACGAGTTTTATCTCAAGAGTCCAAATGCAAGCTACTACTTACGCGGTCGAGGATACATAACGGAAGACTTTGAGCGCGTTGCTTCAGAAGTCGGCGGTTTTGATCTGGGCGGGTTTTTCAGACGCTACGTCCGGGGAGTAGAAGTATTGCCTTACGAAGAGGCGCTTACTTATCTCGGGTTCCATTTGAGTCGCGAGGAAGCGCGGCAACCCTTTAACGCAGGCATTGGAATTGATTGGCAGAAGAGCGGCCTTGCGATCGCGGTCGTGCGCAATGGTTCGCCGGCTGAGGATGCCGGCCTCCAGGAGGGTGATGAAATTATTTCGTTGGGACGCAAAAGCGTGACGCGCGAAAACTGGCTTGTCGCTCTTAGGCGTTACAAGCAGGGCGATCGCATACCGGTCACGATAAAACGGAATCGAAGGACTATTCAAACGTCTCTTCTGCTTGGCCCAGCGGAACGCTTCGAGTATCGAATTATCGAAGGAGAAGACGCCACGCCGGCCCAGAAAGCCCTGCGGGCAGCCTGGTTAAAGGGCTCGTGAATCTCACGACTCGTAAATGCGAAGAGCGAATACCAACAGCGCCTTGTCATCCGCAAATGCGCCAACCCATTTGCTCGGTATCAGATATTTCCTGGTGCTGTGGCCTCTTTTTTTCGTTATCTGTTTTGGTTTAGGTTACGCGACCTTAAGACGTTACGACCCGCGCACCACGGATGGCCTAAGCGACGTGTCGAAGTATTACGCAATCGTCACCGGCGCTGACACGTCTAACTTTAAGGAGATGTTTCGCTGCCGCATCCTCGTTCCCTATATTGCGCGACCCTTCTATTGGTTCGCTCAAAACTATTTACACACGTGGAATCCCGGCTTCTTTGGTTTACTGATGGCCAATGCGCTCTGCTGCGCTACAACGGCATGCTTCCTCGTAAGCATTGGCAACAGGTTATTCAATGATCCGGGCACAGCTTTGTTCGCAGCGACACTTTACTTGCTTAACTTTGCGATCTCCAACCTCCAACTGGCAGGACTGATTGACGCCGGAGAGGCTTGCCTGATGGCAGCGTTAACCTGGAGTCTACTCGCGGGAAAGTGGTATCAACCTCCGATGTGGGGAGTGCTGGGCGCATTGGCTAAGGAAACGTTGTTCCCTTCTCATGTGTTTTTGCTTTCACCTGGTGGTTAATGGAAAGGCGTCAAACGAGACCTGGACTGTCACAACTAAACTGGGCTCAGTTTAAATGGATCGAGCTCTGGTGGTTGTGGGGTTGGCAACGGTGATAACCATTCACTCCGCTGTTGCCGGACAACTCGAGTGGCCGTGGGTCATCGCGGGTCAGGCCCGAGCGCCGGTTAATTTTTTTATAGCGCTGTGGAACTGTCTTACCGAGCGCAGTTCTTGGTACGTGTTCGGCTGGTTGATCCCGTTGGGGATCTGGCGGCTAAAATATTTTCCGAGACCGTGGCTGGTAGCATCGTTGAGCACATCAGCAGTAGCAATCTTGTTGGGCGCATACAGTAATGCCGGCGGAACCGTCGGGCGCGCGACCTTCAACATCATTGGACCACTGCTGAGTCTCTCGGTTGCATTATTAATCGCGCAACCGTCAGACCATTTGGCTCCAGTCAAATCCGAGTTGAATTCGTAAATGTAATTCGTAATGTTGCACTTTCAAATTCGGAGCCAAAAGCGGGGCAAGTCCGCCTTACCAACCTTGAGCTGATTTGACTTGAGTTTTGATTCCTGATTGAAAGGCATTCTCGACCAGAACGATTGAGAGAGTTAAGAGCAGCTCTCAGTGGGGAAGGTGGGCTTGTCTCGTCGGATAGTTTTCAAGTTGAATTCACATTTTCACCATGCACGCTGAAGGCACGCAGAGACAGCATTACAACCGCATTGCGGCGGACTATGAAGCGCAATACGGCGATCCCGACGGTCTCACTTACCGCGAGAGGTTTTTGTATGAACCGATGTTGGCCGGTCTGGATCTCGAACGGCCAAGTGTTCTCGAAGCATTAAGTGGCAGCGGGCACGCCACCAGTTACCTGTTGACTAACAAAAAGGCGTTGGTTACAGGTTTGGATATTTCTGAACAAGCAATAGAAAGTTTCAAAAGACGCTGGCCGCAGTGTCAGGCGATTTGTGCGCCGATTACGGAGTCAGGCCTGCCAGATGAATCTTTCGACTGCATCGTTGTAGTTATGGGTTTACACCATCTCCATCCAAACCTCTCAGACGCACTGCGCGAGATTCACAGGCTCTTGCGCAAGGGCGGTTCCTTTTGCTTCACCGAACCGCACCGGGGGTCAGCCTTTAGTTCGTTGCGCGCGCTGTGGTACCGGCACGATCCGCTTTTCGCGGAGAACGAAGAAGCGCTTGATATCGAAGCCTTAAAACATGAATTTGAGAATCTCTTCGAATTCAGAATGGAGCAACATGTTGGCAGTGTGGCGTATCTGCTGGTTCTGAATTCCATGATCTTTCGCGCGCCCCTGTGGCTGAAAAGGATTTACTCACCCACGCTCATGCGTCTGGAAAAAATGCTTTCGGGCTTTCACTCACGCACTCTGTCTCTGGGAGTTATTTGCCAGTGGCAAAAGAAATAATTTGGCGCAATTTGATATCAGAACTTGAGCGGTACTGATGGGTTCGCGGTAAAACAAAATCAGAACCGCGAGCGAAACCGACCGGGTGCTCGATTGAAGACAAGCTGGTCAGAATGTTCGAGCATTTGAGCGTTGTGTGTAGCACAAGTAAAACCCGGTCGCTAACCGCTCCCGGTTCTGATTTGGTGTTGAGCCGGTCGATTGGTGCCTCGGCTTGAACCCGGTCGCTACCCCGGTTCTGATAGACAGGCCGGCAGTTTCAACACTCGGCCAGCCCTGAAATAAGCCCCGCATTATTACTTTCGTAAATATTATCCGAACACCTCAGGCATTTGGTTTGCTACTGAGCAAGCCCGGGTTTCTCAAAAAAGACGATTCTGAGGGTGGCGGCTGCTCGAGCCTCACTCGGTAAACTGTTCTGACTACATTACTTAATTAATGGGCGGCGATTGGAGTCGCGCCGGATTTTAGCGGTTGGAGCAAGGGAGGAAACATGCAAACAACATTGGAGACACTGGAACATTATCCGAACAGCGATCGCGCAAGGGCATCGAACCTGGGGTTGGTTTTGGGGCGTTGGCTCGGCGAATTATTCGGTTGCCCGCACAAAGAGATGAGCCGTCCTTTTTCGAGACAGGGCGAGTCCTTTCGTGTCTGTATTACTTGCGGGGCTCGGCGGCAGTTTGATGAGAAAAACTGGAACATGGTCGGGCCTTTTTATTATAAAACGGCCCGTAAATCAGACCTTCAGTGACACTAATATTGCACCTCGACGGATTGGACGGCTGAGTTTTCCAGAGTCGTACCCGTCGGCTGGGAGTCCCGGTTTCTGACAATCGGTAGCCAGCAGTCTATTCGAGCCGGTAGTTTGGCGCTTCCTTCGTTATGATCACATCGTGGACGTGAGACTCGCGCAAGCCGGCCGAAGTGATGCGAATGAACTTGCTCTTTTCCTGAAACTCTTTGATTGTGCGACAACCCGTGTAGCCCATGCCGGAACGCAGGCCGCCGACGAGTTGCGTCGTCATCTCTGCAATGGTTCCTTTATATGCCACGCGGCCTTCGATTCCTTCAGGCACGAGTTTCGAATCGCTTTCCGCCGCTTCCTGCGCATAGCGGTCGCGCGAGCCTTCTCGCATCGCGCCGATCGAACCCATGCCGCGGTAAGTCTTGAACGAACGACCCTGGAAGAGAATCACTTCTCCGGGCGCTTCCTCTGTTCCCGCGAATAACGATCCGATCATTACTACGTCGGCGCCGGCGGCAATTGCCTTGGCCACATCGCCGGAAAATTTCACGCCGCCATCGGAGATTAGTGGTATGCCACCGGCGCGCGCAGCCTTAACGCAGGACTGGATCGCCGTCATCTGCGGCACGCCGGCACCGGTTACGACGCGCGTCGTGCAGATGGAGCCGGGTCCGATACCAACCTTGATCGCGTCCACTCCGGCATCGACCAACTCCTGCGTCCCTTCTGTAGTGCCGACATTTCCCGCGATTAGGTCTGTTTCGGGGTGACGCTGTTTCATCTCGCGGACGGCTTCGATTACACGGACAGAGTGTCCATGCGCGGTGTCGATCACTAAACAATCAACCCGGGCCTTTACTAACTCGTCGGCCCGTTCGCGAAAGTCGCCGGTAGCTCCGATCGCTGCAGCAACACGTAGACGCCCCAAATTGTCCTTGGCAGCATTCGGATATTTGATTGCTTTTTGAATGTCTTTTACGGTAATTAGGCCCTTGATACGCTTATCACCATCAATAACCAGCAGCTTCTCAATGCGGTGCTTTTGCAGTACTGCCTTGGCCTGCTCGAGGGTGGTGCCGACCGGAACAGTGACCAACGGTTGCTTGGTCATCACTTCCGCGACAGGAATATCAAAGCGCGTTTCAAACCGCAGGTCGCGATTGGTAATGATGCCAGCCAGGTGACCGTCTTCATCTACTACCGGTACACCGCTGATGTGAAATCGCTCCATCACCTGAAGAGCTTCCCGTACCGGCTTGGTTGGCAGAATAGTTACCGGGTCAACAATCATCCCTGACTCTGATCGCTTAACCTTGTCTACCTCCTCCGCCTGACGTTCGACGCTGAGGTTTTTGTGAATGACGCCGATGCCACCTTGTTGCGCGAGCGCGATCGCCAGGGCTGCTTCGGTCACCGTGTCCATTGCGGAGGAGCACAATGGAATCTGGAGTTGGATGTTGCGAGTGAATTGCGTGGACGTGTCTGTTTCATTCGGCAAAACGTCAGAGCGAGCTGGGACCAGAAGCACGTCGTCGAATGTGAGACCCTCGGGTAGTTCTACTGAAATCATACGGCGTTATCGACTCCTTAAAATCAGTTTATGAGATGAAACTTATTAACAGAAACACAACTGCCCGCCACTCAGAGCGGGCAGTCGCAAAGTATTATTCTTCTGACGATGTTACCGCCAGATTCCTGTGGGTCGCGCACGCGCTTATGTACCGAGCCCGGCAGCACAAACCCTATCGACCAACAACTATTGCAGGAACTGTTCGTAATTAGCTTTCCAGGTATTCAAAGTACCGGCCCCATTCGCTGGTCGTTTGTTAGACAGCACGCCTGCAATTGGCGCTTCATGACTGGAAATTGCGGAACGTCGTTGTACCCAATGGAGTACCGTTAGCGCTACCGTTGTTAAGATGGCCAGGATCACTATTGCCAGCACCACAGTCAAAACCGGCGATCGCGTCGCGGGGGCATCGGTATAGACCTTAGAGTGATATGGCGTGCTCGCTACGTCTTCGCCGGTATCTCCCTGTTCACGCATGTAGCGCGTATAACCTTCGACAGCCTCCTTCTCATCGTATCCCACGTAGCGCGCGTAAGCTTTGACGAAGCTGCGATTGAAAATCCCGCCCGGCAGGCGCTTGTAATCGTTTGTCTCTATCGCTTCGAGATAGTGCATTGAGATTCGCGTCTGATCGGAAATCTCGCGCAACGGAATACCGCGTCCTTCCCGCGCGATTCGCAACTGTTCGCCGATAGTCGCTGCCATCACCAATTCGAGTCAGCCCTTGTGCTTCCTACTTAGGTAGATGTGAGCCTCGTTGGATACCAGTTGAAAAGTCAATTGCACCTTGGTTATCTGGGATCGGAGGCGGTATGCCCGCCCTGCTGGATCGCTTAACTGTTTGGCCGAATATATATTGCGTTGCTAAACGCTGTCAAACTTTCGTGTCAGAAAGATGGGCGTCTCTTGATTCTTCGCGCTTGCGGTGATAGGTTTGCGCCAGTAATCGAACATCGACTTTAATTTCTACAACAATAAAAAGTGAGGATACATGAGATGCCCTTAGAAGCACTCGGAATGGTGGAGACCAAAGGCTTCGTCGGCGCCGTCGAAGCCGCTGACGCAATGGTCAAAGCTGCAAATGTTCAGCTCCTGGGAAAAGAATATAT
>DASWDX010000358.1:0-11380 GCA_036395055.1 Pyrinomonadaceae bacterium
GATTGGTCCAATGGCAAGCTAGCCAGCTCGCGCGTCAGCCGGATAAACGATTGGCGCTCAGCGCTGGGGACCCTTGAATCGATGTTCTCGTCTTGCATTGGTAAAGTACGTTCTTTGGCTCCGTTAGGAGCCGAATGTTTAAAGTAGTTCCAGTCAGCTGATCACCAGCTTCGTAGGAGCTAATGCGAAGCGTAGCAAACTGTAGTCTATAAACATTTCGTCCCTACGGGGCTGGGTTGAGTTGACTCCAGTACTTCCGAGCCTAAATCACCGTGGTCACGATCTCACGAATGCTGCGTTGCAATTCGCGATCATCGGTGATGGGCGAACACATCGCTACTTCGGCAGCGGTGACAGGCGGGATACCGAGCGTGATCAGTTGTGCGGCGTAGATCAGCAAGCGCGTGGAAACGCCTTCTTCCAATCCATGGCCGCGCAGGTTGCGAACTTTCTGGCCGATGAGAACCAAATCGCGCGCCGTGCCTTCGTCAACTCCGCCTTCGCGCGCCACGATCTCAGTCTCCATCTCCGGCGGCGGGTAGTCAAAATCAATCGCCACGAAGCGTTGCCGCGTTGACTGCTTCAGATCCTTGAGGATGGATTGGTAACCCGGATTGTAGGACACGACCAACATGAAATCCGCAGGTGCCTCTAATATCGTGCCGCGTTTTTCAATTGGCAGCCGGCGGCGATGATCGGTGAGCGGATGAATGATGACTACAGTATCTTTGCGCGCCTCCACAACCTCGTCGAGATAGCAAATAGCACCGTTGCGCACGGCTGAGGTCAACGGGCCGTCGTGCCAAACAGTTTCTTCACCCTCCAGCAAAAACCGCCCAACGAGATCTGTCGCCGACAAGTCTTCATGACAGGCGACAGTGATCAAGGGACGCTCTAGTCGCCAGGCCATGTGTTCGACAAAGCGCGTCTTGCCGCAACCGGTCGGGCCTTTGAGAATGACCGGCAGGCGAGCGGAGTAAGCCGCCTCAAACAGATCTGTTTCCCTGCCAATCGGCAGGTAATAAGGTTCTGCGGCAACTCGATATTCTTCAATGGCTGATTCGGGCATTGGTTAGTAAATCGTCAATCGTTAATCGTAAATAGAAACACGATTTGGTAGCTTGTCATCTTTAAGGTGCGCGAGAGCGTTTTGCTGACGTTTGTACGCGAATGCTACCATGCATGAGTACACTAGAACTGTAAGGATATCGCATGCTGAACAAATCGTCAGCTTGGGCGGTACGCTTGGGATAGCATTAACCTATTTACTATTCACGATTTACGATTTACCGAATGAAGATAGCGGTAGCAATGTCTGGTGGTGTGGATTCGTCGGCAGCGGCGGCAATCCTCAGGGAACAGGGCCATGATCTCGTCGGCTTCACGATGCAGTTATGGAACCAGCGTCGCGGCATTAGTGTCGACGAGAATGGCGATCCCCTTCCTTCGCGCTGTTGCTCACTCGACGATGTTTACGACGCGCGTCGGGTTGCCGAAGAACTGGGCTTTCCGTTCTACGTGCTCAATCTTGAACGCGAATTTGAGCGCGACGTCGTGCAGCCGTTTGTTGCGAGCTATCTCAATGGCGAAACGCCGATTCCCTGTGTCTCCTGCAACAGTCGTCTGAAATTTGCTTCGCTCGATAAACTCGCCGCCAGCCTTGGCTGCGACAAAGTGGCGACTGGACACTACGCGCGTGTTGACTACGACAAGGCGTCAAGCCGTTACCGACTTTTCCGCGGGCGCAATCTTCAAAAGGACCAGTCTTACTTTCTCTGGGAGCTGACGCAGGATCAACTGTCGCGCGCGATGTTTCCGTTGGGCGAGATGTCGAAGCCGGAAGTTCGCGAAGTGGCGAGGGAGCACAGTCTGGCGGTGGCCGAAAAATCTGAGTCGCAGGAGATCTGTTTCGTTCCCGATGGCAACTATGCCGGTTTCATCGATCGCTATCTCGAAGCTGAAGACGAAGCGAATCGTTTGCCGGGGGAAGGTGAAATAGTAGATGCGAGTGGCAGCGTCGTGGGCCATCACGCAGGCATCCACCGTTACACCGTTGGCCAGCGTCGCGGAATTGGCATCGCCGGCGCCCAACCTTTGTACGTCATCAACATCGACGCGCCGAGAAACCGAGTGGTGGTTGGACGGCAGGAGGATTTGCTGGGTCGGGAATTCACCGCCGCCGGCGTCAACTGGGTCGCGTTTGATAACCCAGAGAGTCCAGTTCGCGCCGAGGTGCGCGTTCGTTATCGCCACACGCCCGCCGACGCCACAATCACGCCGCTTGAGGACAACCGGATTCATGTCAACTTTGACGAACCACAGCGAGCGATTACGCCTGGACAGGCCACCGTGTTCTATCACGCGGACGAGGTCGTCGGTGGCGGCTGGATTACGAGGAAAGACTAGGGGAAGGGGGAAAGAGGGGAACAGGGAACGGGTGAAACGGGTAAGCGACTAATCGACTAATTCCCCTTCCCCTTTACCCATTCTCCTTTTCCCCCGTTCCCCTCTTCCCCGGTTCCTCCTAAACCTTTTGCTCCGTCCCAACGTACTCACACCGCGAATAATTATCGGCTAATCACAAATATAAGGCAGGAAATACTATGGCAATGTCTCGCACGCGAAAGACGGTTCTAATTATTACAAGCATTGTGATCGTGCTTGTTTTGGTAGTGCTAATCGGTCTGGCTGTTTTGGTCGCTGCGTTTCGGCAAAACGAGCCGGCAATAGAAAACAACAGCGTACTCGCGCTGCGGGTGGCCGGCTCCCTGCCGGATTATGTGCCCCCTGACCCACTGAGAAAAATCTTTGGCAATACCGACCAATCGCTTTCCGATTTCATTCTGCAATTCAAGAAAGCCAAGGTAGATGATCGAATCAAGGTAATCATTCTCGACATTAATATGTCAGGTGCAGGCTGGGGCAAGTCTGAGGAGATTCGCGACGCCATCGCAGACTTTCGTTCCTCGGGCAAGCCCGTGTACGCCTACATGGAATTCGCCACAGACAAGGAGTACTACATAGCCACCGCGTGCGACAAAATTTATCTGGCGCCGCCGGGAGAGTTGTTTATCAACGGCCTGGCTGCTGACGTGCTGTTCTTCCGCGGCTCGCTCGACAAGCTTGGTATTTATCCTGACATGGTTCAGGTCGGAAAATACAAGACTGCCGTCGAAACGTTTACTCGCAAAGATATGTCGGATGCGAACCGCGAATTCATGAACGCCCTGCTCGACGATTTGTTCAATCGCTACGTTGAGGCAGCTGCGAAAGCGCGCGGCAAATCGGCGGAGGATATGCGCGCCATCATCGATGATGCTCCCTACAGTTCCGCCCGGTCTAAGGAAATGGGACTTATCGATGGAGTTGCGTATCGCGATGAGATCGAAAAAGAATTGAAAACCAAGTTGGGCTATAAGGAATCTGAAGAACTTCGTGTGGTAAGGGGCTCGGCCTACAGCCAGGTAGAACCGGAATCGCTGGGCCTCGATAAAGGTGAAAAGATCGCGGTAATTTATGCGGCTGGCAACATCGGTTCGGGAAAATCCGAGAACAGCCCTGCAGGCGAGCAGTCGATTGGGTCCGACACTCTGTCGAAGGCGATCAAAGATGCCGGCGAGGACAAGTCGATCAAGGCAATTGTTATCAGAGTGGATAGCCCGGGTGGTTCAGGGTTAGCGTCCGACATCATCTGGCATGCGGTGGAGGGTGCGAAAACAAAGAAGCCGGTTGTAGTTTCGATGAGCGACGTGGCTGCTTCAGGTGGCTACTACATTTCCACCGGCGCGCACAAAATTGTTGCTGAGCCTTCGACCATTACGGGCTCGATCGGAGTCTTTGCTGGTAAGCCGGTGCTAAAAGGCTTCTACGACTGGCTGGGAATCTCAAACGAGTATCTTCTTCGCGGCAAGCAGGCAGGCATGTTCCGTGAGTCGGAGAAGTTCACTCCCGAAGAGCGAACCAAATTTGAAGAAGTGGTCAAGCGAACCTACTACGAAGACTTTGTTCCCAAGGTCGCGAAGGGTCGCAACAAGACGCCCGAATATGTCGACTCCGTAGCTCAGGGTCGCGTGTGGACTGGAGCACAGGGTATGGAGCGCGGGCTGGTGGATGAGTTTGGCGGTCTGGATCGCGCCGTCGATGTTGCTAAAGACCTCGCAAAAATTCCTAAGGATAAAGGCGTGCATCGTGTGATCCTTCCCTACCCGCGCACGTTCCTCCAGGAGCTGCTCAGCCGGGGCGACGAAACGCGAATACAAGCGAAACAACGGCAGGCGGTACTATCGACATTGCCGGATGACGCGCGCCGAGCCGTGCGTTACATGACACTGCTCGACCGGATGAAGAGCGGTGAATCATCGCTGATTATGCCGTTTGATCTGGAAATCAAATAGCGGTCCGCAAAAGGCAGGGGAACGGGGGAAGAGGGTAAAAGGGGAATTGGTCGATTAGGCTCACTCCTTTTCCTTATTCCCCGTTCCCCTGTTCCCCTGTTCCCCCGTTCCCCTGTTCCCCTGTTACCCCGTTACCCCTTTCCCCCGCTTTCTATCCTGTCGCGACCGCCCATGTAAGGCCGCAGCGCTTCTGGAATGGCAATCGAGCCATCAGATTGTTGAAAGTTTTCCAGGATCGCAATCCACGTTCGGCCTACCGCCAGTCCTGATCCATTCAACGTGTGCACAAACTCAGGTTTCGCTCCGCCTGCCCGTCGAAAGCGTATTTGCGCGCGGCGCGCCTGAAACGTTTCATAATTGGAACATGAAGAAATTTCGCGAAAGGTGTTCTGCGACGGCAACCAAACCTCAATGTCGTAGGTCTTGGCGGAGCCAAAACCAAGATCGGCCGTTGACAGCACGACTGTACGATAGTGCAGGCCAAGCTTCTGCAAGATCGTTTCCGCATCACGTGTGAGTGATTCGAGTTCGTCATATGAATTTTCCGGCAACGCATACTTCACCAACTCAACTTTCTCGAATTGGTGCTGGCGAATCAAACCGCGAGTATCGCGACCGTAGCTGCCGGCTTCCGAACGAAAACAAGGGGTGTAGGCGACCCATTTCAACGGCAGTTGAGATGCGGTGAGAATTTCTTCCCGGTGATAGTTCGTTACCGGCACTTCAGCCGTCGGCACGAGATACAGCTCGCGCTCATCTCTTAACTTGAAAAGATCTTCTTCGAATTTCGGCAGCTGGCCGGTGCCGAATAAGGCTGCGTGGTTGACTATGAAAGGCGGCAACGTTTCCTGGTAACCATGCTCTCGCGCATGAACATCAAGCATGAAATTGATCAACGCTCGTTCCAGCCGCGCGCCTTCGCCGTTAAGGATGGCAAAACGTGAGGCTGAAATCTTCGCAGCGCGATCGAGATCAAGAATTCCGATCGCGGTTCCCAGGTCCACGTGATCTTTGGGCTTGAAGTCAAACTCCGGTTTCTGACCCCAACTATGAACCTCAACGTTGTCCGATTCATCTTTGCCGACCGGAACGCTTTCGTGCGGGATATTGGGCAACGTCGAGAGTAGGTCGTGCATGCGAGTTTCCGCTTGCTCACGTAGACGGTCCAACTCGGCGATGCGTTCCTTTAGGTGATTTACCTCTTCGCGACGTGCTTCCGCCTCTTCTCGTTTCCCTTCCTTCATCAAAGCGCCAATTTCGCGGCTGGTGACGTTTCGGGCAGCGTTGAGTTGGTCTGACTCGGCAATAATTCGCCGGCGTTCGCCATCGGCTTCAGCGAAGCTATCCAGAACTTCAGAGGCAACACCGCGCGTCTCGAGCGCAGTGCGCACCTTTTCGAGATTTTCTCGCACGTAGTTGAGATCAAGCATTTGTTCTATTCCCGCAAAATGTGGTAAGAGAGTCGTCTTTATTGCGACAAAAAAACTGACGCTAGCCGAGGGCGATGTGTAGTGTCAAGACCATAATGGCTCGCGATCAGCGCAACTCAGAGTGTTCGGGCGTAACAGACTCACCACCGAGACACGGAGGGCACAGAGGATGCGCAGAGAGTTGATAGGAACAGCGTTAGGCTTTCTCTGTGCAATCTCAGTGTCCTCAGTGCCTCTGTGGTGAATCTCAACCCCTAACGCGTTCAACGCTCGTTTTCACCATTCAGTCATGCCGCAAAAAGTCCGTAAAGCAGTTTTTCCTGCCGCCGGTTTGGGCACTCGTTTCCTGCCCGCCACCAAAGCGTCGCCGAAAGAGATGCTGCCGCTGGTCGACAAGCCTCTGATTCAATACGTGGTCGAGGAGGCAGTCGCATCGGGGATTGAATCTGTCATCATCGTAACTGGTCGCGGGAAAACTGCAATTGAGGATCACTTCGATGTTTCGTTTGAACTTGAAAGACTTCTGGAGGAACGCGGGAAAGCAGCTGAGCTCAAGGCGATGCGCGCGATTTCGGATCTGGCGGGCATTAGTTATGTTCGGCAACGTGAGGCGCTCGGCCTTGGCCACGCCATACTGCAAGCGCGCGACGTTGTGGGCAACGAGCCGTTCGCTGTGATGTTGAGCGATGACATTATCGACTCCGAAACGCCTGCATTGAAGCAACTGCTCGATGTCTACGAAAAGTATGATGCTCCCGTAGTCGGCACGACGCAGGTATCTGGTGAAGCCATTTCTCGTTTCGGCGTCATCGATGGCGAGGAAGTGGCAGACGGTGTTTACAAAATCAAAGACATGCTTGAGAAGCCGACTTTTGCTGAGGCGCCCTCGGATCTGGCGATTATCGGACGCTACGTACTGACGCCTGATATCTTCGATGAGATTGAAAAGACACACCCGGGCGCTATTGGCGAGATTCAAATCACAGACGCCATGCGGGCACTCCTGCAGAAGCGTCCATTCTATGCCGTGCGCTTTGAAGGAACGCGTTACGACGCCGGCGACAAGCTCGGTTTCCTGATCGCTACAGTCGAGTTTGCACTGAAGCACGAGGAACTGGCGACTGAGTTTAGAGAGTACTTGCGATCTCTGAAGTTTGCTTGAAACTGATCGAAAGAAATTCGGACACATAGAATGATTCGAGACAGGTAATCTCAAGGTTGGGAAGGGTGGCTTGCCCAAGCCACCCTTCCTGACCATGAGGCTCCTTCTCTTGAGTCATTTTCTGAGTCATCTTCGCTGAGTTCTCTATGCTTTGTGACTAAATAACTATTGCTATGTCTGATCAAAAACAATTCTCCGGACGCGCAGCCATCGTCACCGGCGCGACACGCGGCATCGGTCGCGCGATTGCGCTGGAACTCGCTCGTCGTGGCGCGGACGTCGCTTTCAACTACGCCAGGAGCGCCGACGCGGCTGAGTCGCTGACTAAAGAACTCGAAGCGCTTGGCGTGCGCGCCCTCGCGTCTCAATGCGACGTAGCAAACACTGAAGCCGCGGCGGAGATGGTTAAGCAAGTTAGAGAAGCTTTTGGTCGGATTGATTTCCTGGTCAACAACGCGGGCATCACGCGCGACAATCTCATCCTGCGCATGAAGGAATCCGATTGGGACGAAGTCATCGACACAAATCTGAAGGGCGCCTGGAATTTCGCCAAAGCTGCGCTCCGGACAATGCTGCGACAGGAAGGCGGCGGATCGATTCTGAACATCTCTTCCATCAGTGGCGAAGTGGGAATGGTGGGACAGTCAAATTATTCAGCGTCGAAAGCAGGAATGATTGGCCTCACCAAGGCGCTCGCCAAAGAAGTGGCGAGCAGAAGGGTCACGGTGAATGCTCTCGCCCTCGGCATGGTCGCGACTGACATGGCCGGCGCACTCAATGAAAGCTATCGCGCGAAAATCATTGAGCAAATTCCGCTGGGCCGTTTCGCTGAAACCGACGAAGTCGCGCGCATTGCCTGCTTCCTGCTTTCCGATGACGCGCATTACATCACCGGCCAGGTGATTCAGGTCGACGGTGGGCTGGCGATCTGAAAAGCGAACCATTGGCGGCGGGCAAGCCCAACTTTCCAACCACAAACTGTTCAGAGTTGAGTTCTGCATCTCGACCGTAAGCGCCTCAGGTTTTTACTGCCTCCCAGCTAGTTCTCCCTGACGGACTCCTCTGCTAAGCCTTCCTGCTATTTACTGTTCGCCTTTCTAGTTTTACAATTCCCCAAACAACAAATGAATAAGGCTGGAGAGGAAGGACTAGTGTTGTGATCACTCTCAAAGTCAACGGCAAGCAATTGAACGCCGACGTGGATCCCGCGACACCACTGCTGTGGGTGTTGCGCGAAACGCTCGGGCTAACGGGAACGAAGTATGGCTGCGGAATGGCCTTATGTGGCGCCTGCACGGTCCACCTTGACGGTGAAGCGATTCGTTCGTGCGTAAAGCGGGTCTCGGACGCGGCCGGCAAAGAGATCACAACTATCGAGGGACTGTCTCCAGACCTTGGTCATCCCCTGCAAAAGGCCTGGATGGAAATCGACGTGCCGCAATGCGGTTATTGCCAGTCTGGCCAACTCATGAGCGCAGCGGCACTGCTCGCTGAGAATTCAAACCCTTCCGACACCGACATCGACGAAGGAATGGCGGGCAACATTTGTCGCTGCGGTACCTACCCGCGAATTCGCCGCGCCATTCATCGCGCCGCTGAGATCAAAGCTCAGGGAGGTGCAAAATGAGTGCGACAACTATCAAGCGCCGCGATTTTCTGAAGACAGGTGCCGCGGTCGGCGGCGGGTTGCTAATCAGTCTCTACCTTCCTGAGTTGGCTAAAGCCGGTGTGACGGCCAGCTCACCTGGTAAATCTAAGTTTGTCGAACCCGCGACGTTTGCCCCCAATGCGTTTATCCGCATCGGCACTGATGACACCATCACCGTCATCGTTAACAAATCCGAGATGGGCCAGGGCGTCTATACGTCTCTACCGATGCTCATTGCAGAGGAACTCGAAGCCGACTGGAACAAGATCAAAGTGGAATCGGCGCCGGTCGATCAAGCGTATGCTCATCCTGTCTTCGGCATTCAGATGACTGGCGGCAGCACGAGCACGGCGTCGGAGTGGGAACGATTTCGTAAAGCAGGAGCGACCGCGCGCATCATGTTGATCGCCGCCGCCGCGCAGAATTGGAAAGTCGGCCCGCAGAGTTTACGGGCTGAGAAAGGTAATGTGATCCACGCTCCCAGCGGTCGCCAGGCTTCTTTTGGTTCACTTGCCAACCTGGCAGCGACTCTCACGCCACCTAAAGACGTACCGCTGAAAGATCCGAAAGATTTCAAACTGATCGGCAAGCCGACACGACGGCTCGACACGCCTGCCAAACTTAACGGCAGCGCTCAATTTGGTCTCGACGTCCAGATTCCCGGCATGATGACGGCAGTCGTGCTCCGGCCGCCTGTATTTGGTGGCAAGGTTCTGAGTCTTAACGCGGAAAAGGCGAAAGCGATCGCCGGAGTTAAGGACGTTTTGCAGGTGCCTGCCGGTGTCGCGGTGATCGCGACCGGATTTTGGCCGGCAAAACTCGGCCGAGAACAGCTGGAGATCAAGTGGGACGATGGCCCAAATGCTGGTCTTTCAACTACCGGCATGCGACAGCAGTATGCGACGTTAGCGAAAACTCAAGGGCTGGTCGCTCGCAAAGTAGGCGATCCAGCCGGGGCTCTGGCCGGCGCCGCCAAAACAATAACGGCGGAATACGAGGTACCATACCTGGCCCACGCGATGATGGAGCCGCTGAATTGCGTAGTAGACTTGCGCGCCGATCATTGTGAGATTTGGACAGGCACACAATTTCAAACTGTCGACCGCATGGCTGCTGCTACCACGGCCGGCCTCAAGCCGGAACAAGTCCAAATTCATACGACGTTGCTGGGAGGCGGTTTCGGTCGCCGTGCAAACCCGGCTTCGGATTTCGTTATCGAGGCCGTGCAGGTCGCGAAAGCGGCGAAGGTTCCAGTTAAAGTTGTCTGGACACGTGAAGATGATATTCGCGGTGGCTGGTATCGCCCGATGTGGTACGACCGCATGAGGGGCGGCGTTGATGCTAACGGCAATCCTGTTGCGTGGACCCACACAATCGTGGGTCAGTCGATCATGCAGGGAACGATGTTTGAGCGGTTCGGCATAAAAAATGGAATCGATGATTCATCAGTTGAAGGGGCGGCGGACTTGCTCTATGGCATTCCGAATCTGCAGGTTGATCTTCACACACCAAAGATTGGCGTGCCGGTTCAGTGGTGGCGCTCAGTCGGCCATTCGCACAATGGTTTTGCGGTCGAAGCCTTCTTTGATGAACTGGCCCACGCGGGCGGTAAAGACCCGTATCAGTTGCGCCACACTCTGCTGGCAAGTCAGCCAAGGATGCGAGCGGTGCTCGATCTCGTGGCGCAGAAATCAAGTTGGGGTAAACCTTTGCCCGCTGGTAGAGGCCGCGGCATTGCAACGCACTTTTCTTTTGATAGTTATGTGGCCCAGGTTGCCGAGGTGTCTGTCGAGAAAAACGGAGATGTGCGAGTGCATCGTGTGTTTTGTGCCGTAGACTGCGGCCAGGTGGTTAACCCTGATACGGTGAAAGCACAAATGGAAGGCGGGATAATTTTTGGCCTAACAGCCGCACTCAAGGACGAGATCACGCTTGAACAAGGTCGAGTCAACCAGCGTAACTTTCATGACTATCCGATGCTGCGTATTAACGAGGCCCCCGAAATTGAAGTTTACATTGTGCCGAGCACAGAAAAGCCAACTGGCGTAGGCGAACCAGGCGTGCCACCGGTCGCGCCGGCAGTCGCGAATGCGATCTTTGCCGCAACGGGCAAGCGGGTTAGGCGATTGCCAATACGATTGAGCTGAGTGGTTAAGGTTAACATGCACTATAGCTATCCGAAAAAAGCGGGGGCAAGCCCACCTTCCCGACCTGTGAGGCTTCATAACTTGCTGCGCGGATCTCGGCTTGAATGCCTCTTAAGCCACGAATCAGAACTCAACTCTGATCAGCTCATGGTCCGGAAGGCGGGCTTGCCCCCGCTCTTCTGCATTCCCATTTACGGATCGAGAAAAATGACGAACACAAAGTCACTTGAGCTTATAAGCATCGCCCTGTCTATTATCGCGCTCGTCTTAGTTCTTACTTTACTTCCAACTCCGGCAAGCGGCGCCTTCCAAACCAACGATGCGCGTGCGCGCGAACTCTTCGTCTCCATCGTTCCCGTGCTCAAGCATCCACGATGTCTCAATTGCCATGCTAACGGCGACTTCCCGCGTCAGGGCGATGACAGCCACGTGCATACGCAGAACGTACGGCGTGGACTCCACGGTTTCGGCAAATATGGTCAGAGGTGCAGCACCTGCCATCAGGAACAGAACGTCGCCGGTCCGAACATGCCGCCCGGCGCGCCCCACTGGCAGCTGCCGCCCGCCGACATCCCAATGATCTGGGAAGGCAAAACGCC
>DASWDX010000359.1:0-9234 GCA_036395055.1 Pyrinomonadaceae bacterium
ATGCCATCAGGAACTGAACAATTTTCAAAGAGATTATGATTCCGGTAACTCTAAATAAGCTGTACCCTTTTTCGATATCTCCGACTCTCGTTCGTATTATTCCATGACACATAAAGACCGTTTTTGCCTTGTCAATCAGCGTCTGTTACAGCATGTAAATTAACGGCATATCAATTGATCCAATGCGAAACGCAAAGAGAAAATCCCGCAAAGAAGAAGCCCATTCAAATGAGATTCCCGCAAGAGCGGATCTTTAGAATTTGCGATGCATCAGCTGAACGATAAGATAGTGGCCTTTCTTCCTCCCGAATCGATCGAACCGCAAGCAAGAGCACAGCTCACCAATATTTCTGAAATGCCGTTCGTGTTTCATCACGTGGCGGTAATGCCCGACTGTCACCTGGGAAAGGGCGCCACCGTCGGCTCGGTTATCGCCACGAAAGGCGCAATCATTCCGGCGGCAGTTGGCGTAGATGTCGGTTGCGGTATGGTCGCCGTAAAGACAAAGTTCTTCGCCAAAGATCTGCCCGACAATCTAGATAAGGTAAGGACTGGAATCGAACGTCGAATTCCTTTAGGCGCAGGTGTGGGAAATAAGAAGTTAACGGATACGGCAATGGAGCGCGTCAGCGAACTCAAATCCGTCGCCGCGCAGGATTATGACAAAGTCGATAAGAATTGGACCACTGCCCTCGGCACGCTCGGTTCAGGCAACCATTTCATTGAGATTTGCCTTGATGAGAATGAGCAAGTCTGGGTAGCACTGCATTCAGGCTCTCGCGGTATCGGAAACCGATTGGCAACCAAGCATATCAAAATCGCGCAGAGGCTAATGGACGAGAACGCCATTCTCCTTAAGGATAGAGACCTCGCATTCTTGACCGAAAGCACGCCGGAGTTTGACGCCTACATAACTGATCTATTGTGGGCCCAGGACTTCGCGCGGCTAAATCGTGAAGAGATGATGGACCGAGTGATGAAGGAGTTGTCATACACGTTCTATGACGAAGACGGACATCAATCGGAAATAGAGGTTGAGCGCATCAACTGTCATCACAACTTTACTCAACAAGAACAACACTTTGGTAATAAGGTTTGGATCACCCGCAAGGGCGCCATCCAGATGAAGAAAGGTCAGAAAGGCATCATTCCCGGATCGATGGGAACTCAGAGCTACATTGTGTCAGGGTTAGAGAATCCACTTAGCTTTAACTCTGCACCCCATGGCGCCGGTCGGAGGTTTTCCCGTTCGGAGGCAAAAAGGAGATTCACCATGACCGACCTGGAACAAGCTATGGGAGACATATCGTTCAGACACTCGAAATCATTAATAGATGAAATCCCGATGGCTTACAAAGATATTGATGAGGTCATGGAGCATAGTAAGGAACTTGTGCAGGTTGATCATACGCTGAAGCAAATCGTCAACATCAAGGGCGATTGATATGAGATGAGGGATTTGTCATGGCGACGAGTAAACGAAAACGCTGGTCTCAGCGAGTAACCGAAGAGAGCAACGCACTTGATCTGGAACAAGGAGTTTTTTCTCGCGACAGCCCCAGAAGTATTGCGCGGTCGCTGAAGCGATCGGCTGACCACAGTCAGCGACGCAAGAGTGATCCGTTTCGCTCGGCAATGTCAATGCTTACCTTTTACATCAATCGCGCAGGAAAGAGTCTTTCGAAAGCCAGGCGAAAGAGGCTGGAAGCGGCTAAGAAAGAGTTGCGCAACTTGTATGGGAAAGCGCCACGGAAGGCTAACTGAGATGCCGCGTCTTTAGCACAGCGGCAACGCCGTAACCCTATGTTCGAAACCGTTTCAAGGGTTAAGGCTGTGTAATTTGAATCTGCGTGACTGGTAAACCGGGTCAAACGATTCGTAAAACGAAAGTTGCAGCGCCGTGGGGACTGAAGCCGCGATCTTAAAGTTCACCTAACGTACTTCGCCAAAGAGCGTCTTCGCGCACAAAAGGAAAACTCCGTCACAAATATTCAAAGTGCATCACTGCCAGCTTGTCGCTACTAGCGTCCTGGTCCACCGTGACGTTAGAATGAGTTTTTAAAATCCCGTCAATTCGGTTCCAAATGCCCGGCCCGCATCGCGCGATTTGGTCTTCAAATAGTTTACAGGTTGGTGGTGCGCGCCATAGACGGCAAAGGCGAGCTGCAAATTGAAACAGAGCGAAGTACTGTGCCGGAAGGCGCAACGGGTTATCACAGGGTTACCACGCAAATTGAAGCCTAAAGATTTTAAGGGCAGAACCGACGACATCACATGATGAGGGACTACCCCAATCTTGATCCCCGCGCCGCTAGATCTGCGCGACGAGGATCCTGCGCGCTGGCGATGATGATAAAAACCCCGCAGGCTGGCACAAGCAAGACGCGCCTTGTGCCGCCGCTTGCGCCCGATGAAGCTGCCGACCTAAGCGTCTGCTTTCTGCGCGACACGGCGGCGAACATTGTGGGCATTACCTCACTGGGCGGCGCTGAGGGTATTGCGGTGTACACGCCGCTTGGCTCGGAGGCAGCCTTCGATAACCTGCTGCCGGAAACTTTTATTCTACTTGCCCAGCGTGGAGAGAGTTTTGGTGAAAGACTTCTTTATGCAACGGAAGACTTGCTCAGCGCCGGCTACGAATCACTGTGCCTGATTAATTCCGATAGCCCAACGCTCCCCTCAGCGCTGGTAAAACAAGCGGTCGATGCACTGGCACGCGCCGGCGATCGCGTTATCCTGGGACCGTCGGACGATGGCGGTTACTATCTAATCGGTCTGAAGCATGCCCATCGGCATTTGTTCTCCAACGTTGACTGGAGTACCTCAAGAGTCCTCGCTCAGACCATCAAGCGTGCTGCCGAAATCGAGCTGGATATCGAAGTGTTGCCATCATGGTATGACGTGGATGATGGGTTGAGCCTGTCCTATCTCTGTAATGAGCTTTTTTCCTCAAATGGTGAAGGCGTCAAGCGAACTCCCTTAGTCGGCTATAGTGCGGCTTACACGCGCTCTTATTTATCCTGGCTCCTGGAGCGGCAAGGGCGCGAACGCATTTGGCCGAATAAGACGGTCGATGAGGCTATAACAGGATGAACAGTTGGCGGGTGATGTTCGCCGGGGGTATCACAAAGTGGGCCAACGCTTTGCTTGTAGCGTTTGGTTCCGCTTCGTTTTTGCTTTATCGAGTCAGCCTGCGAGCTAAAGGCGGTGACGACATTGATTGGTTCATCAAGCTTGCAGTCTGTCAATCAATAATCTATCTGCTTTCGGCATGGATAATCCTTCACGCTCGTTCGTCACGCTTAACATTTGTAATAATCATAGCGTTCGCAGCTCTTTTTCGGCTCAGCATGCTTTTCTCTGCTCCGTATCTTTCGGATGATATCTATCGCTACATCTGGGACGGACGAACGCAAGCAGCAGGAATCAATCCCTACCAATACATCCCGGCTGACAAGGCATTGGCGCCACTGCGCGACGAAACTATCTATCCGAAGATTAACCGCCGCGAATATGCCCACACCATCTATCCGCCTGGAGCCGAGATGGTCTACTTTCTGGCAACGCGCGTAAGCGAGCGCGTAACGTGGATGAAAACAGTAATGGTTGGTTTTGAGGTATTCGCGATTTGGGGTTTACTTCAACTACTGGCTTCCTTCAATTTATCCGGCCAACGTGTGCTCATTTTCGCGTGGCATCCGCTGCTCGTCTGGGAAATAGCTGGAAGTGGACATGTCGAGGCTGCAGCCATCGCCTTTATTGTTCTCGCTTTGCTTGCGCGTCGTCGTCGCTGGGACTCTGTCACTGGCGCGGCTTTGGCCGGCGCAACGCTCATCAAATTGTTTCCGATAATCCTGTTGCCCGCGATGTATCGTCGCTGGGGATGGAAAACGCCTGCGACTTTTGTGCTCATAATCACCATTGCTTACTTGCCTTACTTTGGTGTCGGCGCGAAGGCTGTGTTGGGCTTCCTGCCTGCTTACACCTGGGAAGAAGGCTTGCAAAGTGGTGCGCAGTTTTATCTGCTGGGTCTGGCGGGGCGTCTGCTGGGCGAAGGTAGTGTGCCAACGACTTTCTATTTGATCTCCGCGATTCTCATGCTGGGCATGATCGCCGTTTGGGCAATTTGGAAGCGGGACCGCGATGATCGTGGTTACATCGCAAGCGCTTTGGTTCTGGCAACTACATTCACTGCATTACTCGCACCACGTTATCCCTGGTACTTTGCCTGGCTCGTAGCTTTTACGTGCTTGCGGCCGCTACCACCTCTTTTTTACTTAACGACGGCTTGCTTTGTCCTTTACAACTTGTGGCACCCCGCAGGCCCCGGTCGCCTTCAGCTTCTCGATACCATCATCTATCTGCCCGTCGTTCTGCTCTGCTTGATTCCTTTTTTCAAGCGCCTGGCAAGAAAGGATCGGCGGCTCGACGAACGATCACCTTTAGCAGATGAACCGGTATGAAACAATATGCGGGAGCTATATGCTCATCGAGGAAAGAAACCGAAAAATGAGACTCAGTAACAAACGCGCTCTGATCACAGGTGGAGCTGGACTGATTGGTTCACACTTGGCTGATCTGCTCCTCCGCGAGGGTTGGCAGGTGCGTATTTTGGACAACCTTGAACCAAACACGCATCGCGATGGCCGGCCGAAGTGGATACCGGAAGCGGCTGAATTTATCAAAGCAGATATTTGCGATCGACTTGCAATTACAGCGGCGCTCGAAGATGTTGATGTAATCTTCCATCAGGCCGCCTATGGTGGTTACATGCCGCAGATCGCTAAATACGTTCATGTTAACAGCTTCGGCACCGCGCAAATGCTGGAAGTGATACGCGACGAACGACTCCCGGTAAAAAAGATTGTGGTCGCTTCATCGCAGGCCGTTTATCGCGAAGGGGCGGCCAATTGTAATGAGCATGGTCTGGTCTTTCCGAACGTCCGTCCGGTAGCCCAGCTAGCCGCCGGAGACTTCGAAGTTCACTGCCCAAACTGTAATGCTTTGACAACCCAGGCGCCGACGCCGGAAGTTGCGCCCATTGGAGGTGAAACCGTCTACGCGATCACTAAGGTCGATCAAGAACGTTTAGTTTTGACGTGGGGGAAACAAACGGGTATCCCGACGGTCGCGCTCCGTTATTCCTGCACCTATGGTCCACGGCAATCCCTCTTCAATCCTTATACAGGTGTTATCGCGATCTTTTGCACGCGACTTCTGAACGATATGCCGCCTGTTGTTTATGAGGATGGGAGGCAGACTCGTGACTTCAGTTTCGTCGAAGATATTGCCCGTGCAAATTTGCTCGCGGCCTCGACTGACAAGCTGGATGGTTTGCCTGTCAACGTCGGCTCCGGACAAGCAACTACGATTGAAGACATCGCGCGTTTGATATCTGATGCGCTCGGCATTGATATCGAGCCAATTGCGGCTGGCGAGTTTCGTCCGGGCGAGATGCGCCACCTCACGTCTGATACAACTCGTATTGGAGCGCTCGGCTACCAACCGGAAGTGGATCTGGCAGCGGGAATTGAGCGCTATCTCAACTGGATTCGCGAGCAGGGAGACGTGCGCGAATACTTCGGCGCGGCTGAGCGTCTTTTACGTGAGAAAGGCATTGTGCACAAGGTCGTCGCGGCTAAGGCTCAGCATGAATAATTCTACCGCTCGGAGAAAATGAAGGTGGCGGACAAATCTAGTGAGCGCCCTGCGCATAGCTCCGAGCCCGTGGGAAACGCGCGCGTCTCAGTTGTAGTTCCCGCTCTGAATGAAGAAGGCCAAATTGGCACCGTCGTGCGTGCCGTGCCGCGAGATATTGCCTCCGAAGTAATAGTTGTGGATAACGGCAGCACTGACCATACGGCCAGGCGAGCGCAGGAAGCAGGAGCGCGTGTTGTCGCTGAACCATTGCACGGTTACGGCCGTGCCTGTCGTGCCGGCGTGAATGCGGTCGCGGCCGATTGTGAGATTGTTGTCTTCCTGGATGGTGACGGCAGCGACTGCCCGGAGCTGATCGAAAAATTAGTGCGACCAATCGCGGTCGGCACAAGTGATTTTGTCATCGGCTCACGCACGCGGGGCGAACGCGAACAGGGCAGCATGAACTTTCAGCAAATCTTTGCTGGACGCGTTGCAGGCTTGCTGCTGTGGCTGCTCTACGGTGTTCGCTACACGGATATGAGTCCTTTTCGCGCGATTCGCCGGAAAGCGCTGGACCAGCTGGGAATGCGCGAAGAGACGTATGGATGGAATCTGGAGATGCAAATGCGCGCCGCACGCGCCGGCTTGCGCATCCTGGAAGTGCCGGTCAATCACCGGCGGCGTGCCGGCGGCGAGTCAAAAGTTTCCGGCACCTTGCGCGGGACGTTTCTTGCTGCGGGACGAATTATGACGACACTTGTACGAGTGGCACTTGAATCCGACCGGGCCCGAAACAATCGATGACGGTTCGGAGAAATCGTGAAACGTCACAAACGTTTTGCAGAGCAGTTGAGCTGATTTGTCATCGAGGTTTCGAAGACAGCGGGCTTTACCACAGTGACTGCGTGAGTTTCCCCAGGCATCCTTAAATTCGGCGCTGTTAATGCCTGTGAATTGGGCCGAAAAAGTCTCCGAAATGGCGGAACGCTGTTTGCGAGTTGCTGGATTACAATCGACGCTCAAGGTCATTAAGCTCAGGATTATTTGCCATGTTTATCCACGAGATGACCGACCAGGAATGCCGCAACGCCTTACAAAAGGCGAGGGTGGGCAGACTAGGTTGTGCGCGCAACAAGCAGCCGTATGTTGTTCCCGTCTACTTCGCGTTTGAGGGAGAACATATTTACGGGTTCACCACGATGGGACAGAAAATCGAATGGATGCGCGCCAACCCAAAGGTTTGCCTGGAGATCGATGAGCAAATCAGCGAGGAAAACTGGACGAGTGTTATTGTCTTTGGACGTTATGAGGAGTTACCGGATGAACCTCGATATGAAGCTGCGCGAATGAAGGCCCATCAGGTGCTGCGGCTACGTCCGATGTGGTGGGAGCCTGCTTTCATGTCCGATACGCACCGAGATACTTGCCACTCGGTTGTACCGGTCTTCTACCGGATTCACATTGGCCGAATGACCGGACATCGAGCAACGCCGGATATCGTCGAAGCAGCAGACGCTGCTCAGGTGATAGCGAAAGAAGGCTGGGTCGAGAGCATTCTTCGACACATCGAGAAGAACAATTAAGAATCACAACATCTTGCACCTAATGCTCTGAAACATAGAAGCGCAACTGTTTCTGTTTTTTGTTTTATTTTAGTTGACGGACCTACGGACAATCTCAACCGAACACTTCGCATGGTGGACCACGCTATTCGATACCGAGCCCAATAGAAGTCGATTCCAGGTACCAAGGCCGCGCGAACCCATGATGACAAGGTCGGCGTTCCACCTTTCGGCCTCTTCGACGATCACTTGTCTTGGCGACCCTTGAATGACTTCACTGCTGATCTTCAACGACTTGTCATCAGTTGCTTGCAGCCTGGTCAAAGCGCTCTGAATGACCCGATCTGCGGCTTCACGAACTGATTTGTCCAGGCTCTCGAAGTACTCTGATGAGGCTGCCCAGGGCTCCATCCCCACTATGATCGGCGTTTCCACCGCCGTGATGACCTTCACCTCGCTTTTTGGCGGCCATGGCCGGCGAACGACCTCCTCAATCGCCGCGTCGCTGTAAGCCGAGCCGTCAACCGCTAATAAGATTTTCATTACACACTCCTTCGGCTAAACCGCTTTGACTATCGACACAGCCGCCACGCTTTTATCAACGCCGGAGACTCCAGCAAACTTCAGCCTTCCGGATTGCATGAAGTATGCCAGCTTTTGCTCGATACTTCATCGGCGTTGTAGAGCGCATCCGTTGACAAACTGCGAAGTTTCCCGCAGCCGTGCAAGTTTTGACAGCATCCGCAACTGGAAGTTCAGCGACCATAGGAGAGTTTGATTAGCTGTAGTGAATGTTTCAGGGTGAATTCCTACAAGCATACACGTTGCTCTTTTGAACTCAGGCAGCTGTTAACTTGTAGACACAAATCTGAATTGCTACCTTCATCGTCATTTCTTTGCAACTTTTTGCGGTCTATATTCCACTATTGGCGCGGATTCTCGGCATGGTTCGTCCAACGGAAATCGATTGGCTCGTCGTGTTACTTTGTTCGGTGGCGCCAATCCTGATCGTCGAGACTACGAAAGCGGTCGTCCGCTGGAAGTCGACTACGATCGATGGCCGGGCAATGGAAGCCAGAGGTTAGGGGCGTATGAAGGAACAAATCAACCAGGCACGGTGGATCGGGGTCCTGGCTGCCACGGCCATCGCGCTCTATCTTTGCTGGTTGATGTTGCGTCCATTTATCACGGTGCTGGAATGGGCCGCGGTGCTGGTTATCGTTTTCTATCCCATCCATAAGCGCCTGGCTCAGAAGATCAAACGCCGTGGCTTGAGCGCACTGCTGTCATCGCTGCTGGTCATAGTCGTACTCGTCCTTCCCCTGACCTTCCTTACGATGGCCCTGGTAAACGAATTGTCGAGCACGGCCCGAAATCTGCCGGCACTTGTTGCTCAATTGATGAATCCACAAGCACCGATAACCGGGAGGGTATCCAAATGGTTCCACGATCACGTCGCTGTAGACATGACGCGTTCGCAGGAGTTCGTTATCGAACAATTGAAGACTGCCGGCGCAGCCTTACTCGGACAATCTCTGGGCCTGGTGGGAAACATACTCAGTACGATCGTGAAAGCATTCTTCGTCATCATCACGATGTATTACCTGTTCCGCGACGGTGACAAGATTGTGCGTGCTCTGCCTGGGGCCCTGCCTCTTGATCATGAGCAAAGCGCCGCTATTATCTCCCGCACCAGCCAGGTGGTCAGCGCCAGTGTTTATGGAGTAGTGACGATTGCCATGCTTCAGGGAGTGCTTGGCGGATTGGCTTTTTGGATTTTGGGTGTGCCCGCCCCAATTTTATGGGGTGCAGTATTGGCCCTCGTCTGCATGATTCCCATTGCCGGTTCGTTTTTCGTTTGGCTCCCGGCGTCCATCTACTTGATGCTGACAGGTCACTGGACCAAAGCTGTTCTGCTCATTCTTTGGGGCGCGCTTGTTATCAGCACAATCGACAACTTCCTGCGGCCGAAGTTGATCAAGAATCAAACAAAGTTACACGAGCTTTTCGTCTTCTTCTCGGTCCTGGGGGG
>DASWDX010000360.1:0-3322 GCA_036395055.1 Pyrinomonadaceae bacterium
AAGTGACATGCAATCGGATCTGCGCAGCGTCCACCATTCACACATTGCTCTTGCCTTCACGTGCAATAAGAAGGTAGCATGCGCCCTGTCGTCGCCCCCTTGCCGGGCATGAAACGATAAGACCCGGCAGGTCGCACACAAACTCAGAGAGCGCGTGACCCCGTCAGATTTGAAATCTGGACTTGGCAGCCGTCGGCGTGTTCTAGATGATCGAAGCCAGGGCCCAAATAACGTCCGCGAATGCTGCGAAACTGGTGTCGCTCTCCGTTGCCGTCGTTACGTCTGTCTCCTCGGACGTTAGATCCGGAGTACCAATGCTACTAGTGCCTGGGCAAGGGCTCCCGGGCGTTTGGACATCACCAGCAGACGCTGGAATACTAAGTGCCAAAGCAAGAATTCCTGCTGTGCAGATCGCTTTCAGAGTTTTCATGAATTGTTCTCCTAATTTCAGCTTTGTAGGGTTGGCAAACGCAGTTGATCACGAAGATGGAAGTCCAACTGCTGGGTCTTTAACGAGGCGCATAATAACCGCCTCCCAAACTTCATGCAAGATTTCTTGCATGGCACTAAAAGGGAGTGACCTCACATGAAATTAGCCGATTCAAGTTTGCAAACCGATAATGCAGTCGTTTCCACGATAAGCGAGAGGGCGCGGACGCTTTGCGCCCGAGCTAAGGATCTTGAGGAGGCGGGCCGGTTCGAAGATGCTCGGGCTACTATCAGTGAGTTCTGGCAACGCATCGGCAAGCGCCCACGGGTAGAGGGTCTGACTGAAATCGCGCAGGCGGAACTACTCCTGCGTGCCGGTGCTCTTTCCGGGTGGATAGGTAGCGCAGGCCAAATTTCAGGCGCGCAAGAGATTGCGAAGGACTTGATTTCAGAGAGCGCCGGAGCGTTTGAAAAACTTGGATTGGTCGAGCGTGTCGCCGAGGCTCGCGTCGATTTGGCGATCTGTTATTGGCGCGAAGGCGCCTTCGCTGAAGCTCGCATAACTCTCGATGACGCACTGTTGCGTCTAGGCGATCTTAACAGCGAGCAGAAACTTCGGGCCTTCCTCAATAAAGCCATGCTCGAAGAGGTCTCTAATCGACACCGAGAAGCGCTACGATTGCATCGTGAGGCTGCTCCCCTGTTCGAGGTAAGTCGCAATCATGCGCTGAAGGGCAAGTTTCACAATGCGTATGCCCTGGTATTGAAGAACCTGGGTTTGGCAGAGCACCGGGATGATTACATAGATCACGCCCTGATCGAGTTTTCAGCAGCGTGCTTCCATTTTGAGCAGGCAAACCACAAGCGTTTTCAGGGAGTGGTCGAGAACAACCTGGGATTCTTGTTTGTTCATTTAGGAAGATTTCAGAATGCGCACGAGCACCTGAATCGCGCCCGTGCCGTTGCTGTAGGTTTGAAAGATCAAGGTCTGGTTGCGCAGTTCGACGATACGCGCGCCCGGGCGTTTATCGCTCAAGGTCAGTTCTCCAAGGCAGAAACGATCGCGCGAAGTTCGGTGAAGACACTCGAGGGTGGCGATCAGTTATCTATGCTTGCAGAAGCGCTGACCACACACGGCACCGCCCTCGCTCGTTTGGGTAGCTTTTCCATGGCGCGCGAGTCGCTGGAAAAGGCCATCAGGGTGGCCCTGAATGCGGGCGATCCTGAAAGTGGAGGATTGGCCGCACTTACCCTGACTGAGGAATTGGCATGGCATCTTCCGTTCAACGAACTGCTTGCATACTATCGAGTCGCCGAATCGGAATTGATAAAGTCGCAGCATCCGGAAATTCAGAATCGACTTGGCAAATGTGCCAAGCTTCTTCTCTCAACCCAATCGCTCACCGACTCGGAGGACGTCAACCGGGCTGCCTCTCGATCGAATGGGACTGGATCGAGCGATTCGCAACTGTCTTCCAAACAAGCTGAGCCACCAACTTTTCCAATGGACGCTTCGCTCGAAGCACAGGTACTTCGCTACGAGGGCGAACTGATTAGGCATGCGCTGGAAGCATCTGACGGCAGCATCACACGTGCAGCTCGAATGCTGGGAGTCACACATCAGGGGCTCGCTTTCATTCTCAATGGCCGGCAGAAGAATCTGTTGTCCGCGCGTAAACCTGCGAAGCCGCGCCGGCGCAGCATCATCCGCTACCATTGAGCCGAACTGAATCCAATTTCGGTTCTCCCGCCTGGTTGTTCCGTCTGCCAAAAGCCCGTTCCGGGCAACGTTGGCACTCGCGTTATGCTCTAACACATCGCTGCAAATATCATTCTTTGTTAGATCGCGCCGGACCATTAGTTCGATGAACACTGTTAAGTCGCTCTTCATAGTTCTCATTTTGTTTTTTGTTGCCGGTGACCTTTCAGCCCAGAGTCCCCGTCGAAGAGGCGCAAGGCGCCCGGTAGTAGCCAACCCGGCTTCTATGCCGCCAGTCTCTCAACCGTCGCCTGCCCCCTTGGCTGGGACACCGCCGGTGGCACGACCCAGCGCTCCGATTCTGTTAGCTACGGTCAACGGCCAAAGCGTCACAACGGCTGATATTGATCCCAAAGTGCGTGAGGAAGTAGAAGCTCTTGAAGATCGAATCGCCGAAGCTCGCAGGCAGATTCTGGAATTGCAAATCAATACTCTATTGCTGGAGAGCGAAGCCGCCAAACGAAAAATCAGTTCGCAACAGTTGTACAACCTGGAAGTTGCCAGAAAAATTACAGAGCCGACGGCGTCGGAAATCAATAAGTTCGTGGAGGACAACCGCGATCAGATCGATCAAAGTGATCCGGCCGCGACGCGCCAAAATGTCGTGGCGTTTTTGAAGAGTGAGCGCGAAGCGAAGATGACAAACGAATTCGTCAAGCGTTTGAGCGCGTCGAATCCGGTAGTTAACGTGGCTGCTGCAAACGCCGCGAACCTCGCGCCGCCCGCAGTAGTAGTGACAGTAGCTGGGCGTCCCATAACCGCGGGAACGATTAATGAACGGCTCAAACCGATCGCTTACAAGCTGCGGCTGAACACTTATCAGCTTGCCAAGCAGGCTTTGGACCTCACCATTAATGATCTGCTTTTGCTTGCTGAGGCAAACCGCCACAATGTTGCTCCGGAGGAAATCGTGCGCAAGGAGATAAGCGAAAAGGTACACAGGCCCACCGAAGCAGAGATCGCAAAATTCTATGCGGATAACAAGGCGAAGATTTCGGGCGAGCTCGCGGCAATTAGCAATCAGATCGCAAAGTATTTGGAGAATCAGGATCGAGAGCGTTTGGAACGCGCGCTGTCCGATAGACTGCGAACGGGCGCCGACGTTCGCTTGCTCATTACTGAACCGACCCTTCC
>DASWDX010000361.1:0-6208 GCA_036395055.1 Pyrinomonadaceae bacterium
ATCGGTGAAGAGCACTACAACACTGCGCAAGATGTGAAGCGCGTGCTGCAGCGGTATAAAGATTTGCAGGACATCATTGCGATTCTTGGTCTCGACGAGTTGTCGGATGAAGACAAGCTAATCGTTTCGCGCGCGCGCAAAGTTCAGAGGTTCTTCTCGCAGCCATTCTTCGTGGCCGCCCAGTTTACCGGTCTTGAAGGAAAGTATGTGAAGCTTGAAGATACGATCAAGGGTTTCCGCGAGATCGTTGCCGGCAAGCATGACGATCTGCCGGAGCAGGCCTTTTACATGGTTGGGACAATCGAAGAGGCGGTAGAAAAAGGCAAGACGATCGCTCAGTAGTAAAATGAGGAACGATGAACGCGGAATGATGAATTCTGATTAGGCGCTCTACATCATTCATCGTTCAGAGTTCATCATTCAGAGTTCATCGTTTACCAATGGCTCAACAAATCCAACTTGAAGTAGTGACACCGGAGCGTCGCGTGCTCTCCGAATCTGTTGACGCAGTGACCGCGCCCGGCCTCGGCGGCGAGCTGGGCATCCTCCCAGGGCACACGCCGCTAATCTCGCAATTGCAAACCGGCGTTCTGTCCTACACCACCGGTGGGAAAACGCTGCAACTGCATGTCTCCGGTGGCTTCATCGAAGTGAAGGATGATCATGTTTCCGTCCTGGCTGAGATTGCGGAACGTCCGGAAGAGATTGATGCCGCGCGCGCGCGCCTGGCGCGTGAGCACGTGGAAAAACAGTTAACGGCATGGACTGGAACTGAAGAGGACTTCGAACAAGCTCGCGCGAAACTGGAACGCTCGATGGTTCGTCTGCAACTTGCCGGCGCCTCCAGAGGCTAAACCACGCTTGTCAGAACCGGGAGCGGTAGCGACCGGGCGCGCGGTTCAATACGAACACCTGTCGTCAAAAAAGTGTCGATTGCCTCTTTGTGTATCGCTGCTTGAAGCCGGTCGCTATCGCTCCCGGTTCCGTATTTGTTGACCACCTTGCGGGCCATTGCTTCGGCACTGCGCGCAGTGTCCGGCAGCCATTGAACGGTATGCGTATCGCGAGGTGGGGCTGGCCGCTAACGGTTTTCACACACTCTCGGTAGCGACCGGGTAGTTTCGGTCATCTGAATCCTTAGCCCACACTCCCTGCGTTAAGCGCCTCGCGCATTTCCGTTACCGCCCGTTCCAATCCAATGAAAATCGAGCGCGCGATAATACTATGGCCGATGTTGAATTCTGCGACTTCGGAAATCGCGGCTACGGCGCCCACATTTCTGTAAGTCAGCCCATGTCCGGCAGCAACCAACAATCCATATTGCATCGCCAGCGCAGCGCCTTCGCGTAGTCTTCTCAATTCCTGTCCTACGCGCAATGCCCCTTCGCCATGAAAGCCACGACCGCCGAGTGTGGCATCTGCATAAGGCGCCGTGCACAGTTCCACTTGCTGTGCGCTTACGTCATGCGCTGCTTCAATTTGCTTTGGATCGGGATCGATGAAAAGGCTCGCGAGCATCCCCGCCTGTCGCAAACGACTCACGGTAGCACGTACGATCGCGATGTTGCCCTTCACGTCCAGGCCCCCTTCGGTAGTAATCTCGTTCGCAGTCTCCGGCACCAATGAAACCGCATCGGGCTGTGTTTCGAGAGCGATTTTCAACATTTCTTCAGTCGCCGCCATCTCCAAATTCAAATAAGTCGTGACGGTCGCGCGCAAGCCCAGCAAATCTGCATCCTGAATGTGCCGGCGATCGCCTCGCAAGTGTACCGTGATGCCATCGGCGCCTGCTTGTTCACACAACATAGCGGCGGCGACTACGCTCGGCTCCGGCGCGCGCCGTGCCTGCCTTACTGTAGCGATGTGATCGATATTAACATTGAGGCGCGCAGTCATTGAGTTCGAATTGTAACGCAAACTGTTAGTTTGCGTGAGAAGCGCCGGCTTGAAGTCGCTGTCGTAACGTAACAGCGCAACTAAGAGTTTGCGTTACATCTGTCGCATCGCCTCGACTGCTTTGATGGCCCGATCATACACTCCGCGGCGTGCTTGTTGGCGGATTCGTCCGACTTCACTCAGCATTTTCACGCTATCGCTCGCGACGTTGACCTTGCTTCCTTCAGCATGATTCCAACGCACTGGAATTTCCTTGAGACGCAAACCCGCGCGATAAGCGACATACAGCAGCTCCACGTCGAAACCGAAACGATCGATCGTTGCTCCCTCAATAATTGGACGGCAGGCACTCATGCGAAAAGCTTTGAAGCCACACTGCGTATCCCAGAAGGGAAGACCGGTGGCCAGTCGGACGGCCAGATTAAACACGCGGCCACCCTGTTCACGCCGCCATGGTTGGTGAACGCCAATCAAGCTGCGATCAAGCGCCCGTGAACCAAACGCCAGATCGCACTCGCCTCCCAGGATTGGGTCAACCAGTTTAGGAGTTTCCGTAATCGGCGTCGAGAGGTCGGCATCGGTGAATAAGGCGATCTCACCGCGCGAGGCGAGGAGACCGAGTCTGACCGCACGGCCCTTTCCTAAATTAGACTGATAACTGATAACCGACGTATGGACACTTTGCGAGTTTGCTAATTCCGCGCGCGCAGTACCGGCCGTGTCGTCGGTTGAACCATCATCCACCACAATCAATTCTGACTCCGGAGCATATTCGTTCAAATACTTCACGATCGCGTGCAAGGATTTGGCGAGGCGCACGCCCTCGTTATAAGCGGGAACAACGATTGACAGGGATAGTGTCATCCTAATGAGTTCTTGCGGGCCGAATATACCACAGTCGCGGAGTGGTACTTCGGTTCACTTTTTTAGGACCGTGCCGTGCGTTGAAACGGTTTAGAACATTGCGGCGCATGCCGCCGGGCTAAAGCCGCGGCCTGAATGAGAGATGTGCCTAACCAAAACTGAACCAGTACTCGAGAAGCACGCTCTTTCTGAAGAAAAAGGCGCTTGTGTTAATATTCCTCGTTGCGTGTCGCTCAAAGAGCCGGTTAACGTAGTTAAGTAAGTAAATGACTAAACGATTTCTCATTATTGCCAGCGCGCTCATCCTGATCGCAGCTGTTGTGGGAGGTACGATTGGCCGCTCGCGCAGGTTCCGCCGTAGTGTGCCGTCAAACGGAGCGGTTTCTTACACCGAAGCGGATGACATTGAGAAGGATTACAACGAAGCCATTGCGGCTATCTCCGTTGAATACGCCGGCGACATCGATTATGAGAAAGCTACCCAAGCGGCTATCCAGGGAATGCTTTCCACGCTCGATCCTCACTCGATGTATTTTCCTTACAACGAATTCAAGAAGCTGAAGGAAGATCAGGACTCCCGTTTCTATGGCATTGGCGTAACTATCGTCCAGCATCGCGATGGTGTCTACATTCAGTCGGCAGTGGAAGGCACGCCAGCGGGCAAATTAGGACTTCGCTATGGCGATCGCATCCTGGAAGTGGACGGGCAAGACGCGCGCGATTGGACCAGCGAGCAGGTCTCGAAAAAGGTGCGTGGTGGTAAAGGCGAACCGGTCACAATTAAGGTTGATCGCGCCGGTTCGGAAGCGCCAATTAACTTCACGATCAAACGCGATTCGGTGCCGCTGCCATCAATACGCAATGCTTACATGTTGCGTCCGGGAACTGGCTACATCGGTCTGACGGGCGGTTTCCAGAGCACCAGTGACGAAGAGCTGCGCGAAGCGTTGGATAAACTGAAAAGCCAGGGCATGCGCCAGGTTATTTTGGACATGCGCGGCAATCCAGGTGGACTTCTTAACCAGGCGATCGATGTCGCCAGCGAATTCCTGGTGCGAGGCCAGGTAGTCGTTAAAGTCAAAGGCCGCACTGAATACAGCGACGAGATCGTCTACAAGTCCAGCGGCTCGGATCCTGAAGATGTGCCGCTGGTTGTTTTGATTAATCGCGGTACCGCCTCGGCTTCAGAGATTGTTGCCGGCGCAATTCAGGACCACGGCCGGGGATTGATCGTCGGTGAAACGAGTTTTGGAAAAGGGCTGGTCCAGCACGTGTTTCTCTTGCCGTTTAATACCGGACTGACGCTCACGACCGCACGCTACTACACCCCTTACGGCCGCTCACTGCAACGCGATTATTCAAGCGGTTCGCTTTACGACTACTACACGCGACATGATGAGGATGAGACGAAACCGCAAGGATCCGCCTCACCCGCATCCACGGCGCCGCGAGCCGTCGAGTCACCTTCGGCACAGGCGTCGCCAACTCCACATTCCAATGGTCCAGCTGTAAAGACAGCTGCGGGCCGTGTGTTTTATGGCGGCGGCGGCATCACCCCGGATATAGAGGTCAAACCGCTGACGTTCTCGCCAGTCCGAAACCGCATCGTCGAAGCGGCATTCCAGTTTACGCGTCAACTCGCCGCCGGACTGGTTGCCGGTCTGGAGTCTTACAAAGTTCAAAAGGTGCAGTATGGCAAGAATGCAAAAGCTACGGATTATCCGACTAATGATCGAGTGATCGAAGCTTTCCGCAGTTTCGTGCGCACCGATACCGAGTCCCAACTAACCGCGGCGCAACTCGATGAAGAAATCGAGTTTGTGAAGTTACGACTGCGCGAAGAGATAGTCACCGCCGCATTCTCCAACGACGCCGGCGCGCGCGTGTTACTCGACAGCGATCCACAGGTCTTGCGCGCACTTGAAGAAATACCCAAGGCCAAGCGACTCGCAGAAAGCGTACGCGGCGAACCCACTCGAAGCTGATCCATTTCGGCGAGGAACGCCAACGATGTTCCGGACGTTGATCATTGCGGTTGTTGCAACACTCTACTCCTTCGGTAATTCCTACGCTCAACTAACACAAACGCCGCCAAATGAAACCGGCCTCGCGCTTGAGGTTGTTTTTCTAAAAGGCAAGCCTCCTGCCTATCAGCCCGTGGCCGGTTCGAGATCGAAGAAGGGCGGATCGTGGTATGGACTTTTTGGGCGAATCGCGGGATGGCAACTGCCACAGGGTGCCTTGCCGATAAATGCTGTGAGGCTGGTTCCGTACCTCAAAGGCGAAACCATAAACATCAGCGTATCGGTGATGCGCGGAAAGTTTCATGACGCCGAGGACAAAGTCGCTTCTTACAAAGCTCGCGAAAACGAAGAAGTCACAATTACGGAGCTGGAAGCTTTTGGCGTTGAGCCTTTCGTGATTAAAGTAGTCAGGACTTCGGGCGGTTCTGATCCGCCGACAACCCTTAACAAAACCAGGTCGGTTGCGATTATCGGCCTCGAACCAATTATTTCGCCGCTGCCGCGCTACAAGATGACGCTGCACAATCTATCCGATAAGAGTATTAGTGCGCTGAGCATCAAAATTATGGGCCAGGGACGTGCCCGAAGAATGGGTATGCCACAGGGGGGATACGGAGAACCTCTGATTAAATCTCAGGACTCTGGCGAACTAAATGTGTCACTGGCAATAAATGCAGAAGTGACGGCGGGAGGTTACCAGCCCTCACTTCCGCCCGCACAGCAGATAGTTGTTGAGTCTCTAATTTTTGCGGATGGAAGCTATGAGGGCGAAACTAAACCGGCTGGGATGTTTCTGGGATTCGTAGCAGGACGCAGGACCGAGCTGAAACGCATTCTGCCGTTGTTAGACAATGCCTTGTCCTCGACAGACGCCATCACTGCCTCGGATACGCTTCGGTCGCAACTAAGCTTGCTAAGTTATGAGCCCGATGAAACAGAAGTTGCCTCGCTGATTGCGGCCTTTCCAACGTTGGACAAACGTGAACTGCGAATTTCGGTTGAAGCGGCTATACATCGCGTGAGAAAGGACTTGCTTGATCAACTTGGGCACCTGCAAAAATCCGAGTCAAGCGCACCCGACTTCAGCGCTTGGCTGGTTCGCACTCGAGAGCTCTATTCAAAGTGGCTTTCACTCTTGAATGCGGTCAATATCTCACAACGCTGACCACAGTCAATTCACTCTTCAATCCAATACCCTGGCGATCACACACTTTAGATAGTAAGTCTCCGGCACTCCCAGCAAAATGGGGTGATCGCTCGCCTGCGTTCGCTTCTCAACCAGTTGTAGTTTCCGATGAGCATCGTTTGCCGCCTGGGCAATTATTCCGAGAAACATCTCTTCTGACATGTGATAAGAACAGGTGCAGGTGACGAGTATCCCGCCGGGATTTAACAGCTTGATGGCCCGAAGGTTGATTTCTTTG
>DASWDX010000362.1:0-6227 GCA_036395055.1 Pyrinomonadaceae bacterium
GCGACTGTTTCAACCCCAATGTCCATGCCTGCATGACCCGCGTTGGTAAACTCGATCGGAATCGTCTTGGCGATGATCTTGTCGCCCTTTATCGGCTCATAGCTATCCACCACCTGATGGTCAGTCGGCAACAACAGTTCAACACCTTGAGTCTCCGCTCGCTTCATGATTTCCAGCGCCGTCTGCAGCATATTGTTTTCAACCAGCGACTTGCCTACAGTAAAACCTTCCGCTTTGAAGAATGTGTAGGCCATTGCCCCACCGAGCAAAATCTTATCGACTTTGCGATCGATTAGTGCATTGATCACCGGAATCTTGTCTGAAACTTTTGCGCCTCCGAGAATCGCCACGAATGGATGCTTAGGATTGGTGATCACGCGCCCGAGATAGTCCAGCTCCTTCTCCATCAACAAACCTGCGGCAGCCTTTGCGACGTGTTTGGTGATTCCAACAGTTGAAGCGTGTGCACGATGTGCCGCGCCGAAGGCATCGTTAACGTAGAGTCCATCGCACAGCTTGGCTAACTGCTGTGCAAATGCGTCATCGTTCTTTTCTTCTTCCCTATGGAACCGCAGGTTTTCTAGTAACAGCACATCGCCATCCTGCATCGGCGAAACTTTAGCTTCGGCCTCTTCGCCGACGCAGTCACTCGCAAAAACAACCGATTTTCCAAGCAGACTCGACAGGTGCTCAGCGACGGGCGCTAGGCTGTATTTATCGACGCGCTCACCTTTGGGTCGGCCCAAGTGTGAAGCAAGAATCAGTCGAGCTCCTTGCTCCTGGGCATATCGAATAGTCGGCATCGACGCTCGAACGCGCGTGTCGTCGTCAACTCGGCCATCCTTTATTGGAACATTGAAGTCAACGCGGATGAAGACGCGTTTTCCCTTCAGCTCGAGGTCTTTGATGGAGAGCTTGGACATAGTGATGAGTAGTGAGTGATGAGTAATGAGTGAAACTACGAATGCACCCGACAGGATCTTGCTCATCACTCATCACTCATGACTCATAACCGTCCTTACAGACCTTTTCCGGCGATGAACTTAATCAAGTCGCGCACGCGGCAGGAGTAGCCCCACTCGTTGTCGTACCAGGAAAGCACTTTGATCATTCGCCCGTTAATTACCTTCGTGTACTCGGCGTCGACTATCGAAGAGTTCGAATTCCTTTTGAAGTCGCTCGAGACGAGCGGCTCTTCGGAAAACGCTAGAATCCCGAGCAGTTCTTCATTGGCCGCATCCTTCAACGCCCGATTCACTTCTTCGCTACTCGTTTCCTTCTCAACATCCATGACCACGTCGACCAGCGAAACGTTTGGCGTCGGCACGCGCACTGAGATACCGTCAAACTTGCCCTTAAGTTCCGGCAGCACCAGGGCCACCGCTTTGGCAGCTCCCGTAGAAGTGGGAATCATTGAAAGGGCGGCTGCTCGGGCGCGCCGCAAATCTTTATGAGGCAAGTCAAGTAATTGCTGGTCGTTGGTATACGAGTGAATGGTCGTCATTTGCGCGGAGCGAATGCCGAAATTCTCATGAATCACTTTCGCTACCGGCGCCAGGCAGTTTGTCGTACACGATGCGTTTGAGATTACGTGATGGTCTGCCGCCACGTATTGATCCTCATTGACCCCAAGGACGATAGTGATGTCTTCGTTTTTGGCGGGAGCGGAAATGATGACCTTTTTAACACTGCCACGGAGGTGTTTTTTGGCGTCCTCGCCTTTGGTAAATATACCCGTCGACTCAACGACGATTTCCGCTCCTACTGACTCCCAATCGATCGCCGCCGGGTCACGCTGCGAGAAAACACGAAACTCATGGCCGTCAACCTTAATCCCATTTTCGGTGGAGGTAATCTCATGATCGAGATTTCCCAATACGGAGTCGTACTTGAGCAAATGGGCGAGGGTTTTCGTATCCGTGAGATCGTTTACGGCAACGAAATCAATATCCGGATCACCGATGGAGGTCCGAAAAATATTGCGTCCGATGCGCCCAAAGCCGTTGATGCCAACCTTCACCGCCATTATGGAAATGCCCTCCTGCCGATCATTTCAGCACCCGTCTTTCTCACCTGAGCCGGCAAGGCACACACTTTGCTCTACCCATAGCCCACGTAAGGATTCGAAACTTGCTGGGAATTAAAGAAGCCCAAGATTATGCGGCGTTGCTCTTGAGTGTCAAGCTTGCATCTCGGGGATCTTTTAGTTTGCCTTGCGTGCTTGATACACATGACTTACAAGCGCAGGGCCTGCGCCGCTCAAGCGATCTTTTTGAAACTGGGATCGAGTAAATAGCGTAGTAAAGACTTGATCGGATGAGACTTGTTTGTTAACACTGGTATCGTTTGCATCAATCCATTTAGAGAACTGAAGGAGTTTGGTCTAATGTGCATTCCTCTGCCTCGTGATTTGTTCAGGGCGCTGCTCTGTTGCGCCATTTTAAGTATCGCTTCAGGAGCAGCATCTGCTCAGGTGCCTGTTGCCAGCCCAACGCCAAACACGGCTACGCGGCCTCCCGGCACGGAGACTCAGAACCCAACGGCTGCGCCCGGAACTCAGCAAACTGCGCCCCAGACTCCTCCCGGACAGCCTGTAGTTCCCGGTGTAACGACTCCGCCGCAGGCTCCTGTACCGACGCCGTCTCCTTCGCCGGAAGGTATTCCTATCGAAGAACCGACGGAGCCTACGTTCCCAACCGTGGAGCAAAAACCGCTGCCGCCAATGCCAAACCTGAGCCGCCTGGGCGTCACCACTGATAACACGTTAACGCTCTCGCTTACCGAAGCGGTGAAACGCGCGCTCGAGAATAACAGTGACATCGAGATTGCACGCGACGACGTTCGCTTTGCAGAAACTCAGCTGCGCGCACTGCAGGGTATCTATGATCCGATATTGAGTTTTACACCTCAAATCGATAAGAGGATTACGCCACAACAAAGCTCTCTCGGTGGTTCTGGTCGCTCCGGCACGACCACCAACACTACCTATTCCTTAAGCCCTTCACTCAACAAGGCTTTTGAGTTGGGCGGAGGAAACTACACCCTCAACTTCGCTAACAGTCATACGAATACCAGCTCAACATTTAGTTTCATCAATCCCTATTATTCGTCGAATCTGTCGCTGACGTTTACGCAGCCATTGCTGCGCAACCGTTCGATTGATAATAATCGCCGCCAGATTCGGATTCAGAAAAAAAGGCTGGAACAATCGGATGCCGATTTTCGACTGCGCACGATCGACGTGATCTCGCGCGTTCAGCAGGCTTATTGGGAACTCGTCTTCGCACTTCGCGACCAGCAAAACCAGTTGGCGAATCTCAACCTGTCACGCGAAAACCTGCGGCGCGTAGAAGCTCAGATTGCGGTGGGTACGAAGGCCCCGCTCGAAAGGGCTGAAGTGCAAACCGAATTGGCCAATCGAGAATCTGCGTTGCTCGTCTCGGTGCAGAACGTATCCATAGCTGAGAATAATCTCAAACAGCTGATAATTAAGGATCCAAGCGCGCCGGAATGGACAGCACAACTTACTCCTACTGACACGCCGAAATTCGACACAACTCCGGTAAACCTGAACGACGCTTTGAAAGAAGCTCGCGAAAATCGGCCGGAGCTTCGGCGGCTGCGTTTGCAAAATGACATTAACCAGATCGACCTGCAATATTTTAGAAACCAGACGCGACCACAAATCGATATTCAGTCGACACTGGCAACCACCGGTCTGGCGGGAAAGGACGTTTCCGGCGCCGTCCCGCCGGGCACGCTCCTGCCGCTGATCACTGGTAATCCTGACACGAATGCGAGCGCCTTTCTGTTGCAGCAGGTCCGCGACATTCAGCAGCGGGCAGGGTTTCCAGTGGCAACTCTTCCTTTCGTTGCATCCCAGGGCGGACCACCCGCCGACTTGATCGGTGGTTATGGTAAGGACCTGAGCAACCTGTTCAGCTTCAAGACCCGCAACATTACCGTCGGAGTTGCGTTCCAGATTCCACTAAAAAACCATACGGCGGAAGCTAATCTGGCGGGCGCACGCATTCAGAAGGAACAGCTTGAAGCATCGCTACGCTCCCAGGATCAAATAATCGAGGTCGACGTTCGCAACGCCGCACAGGCCGTGGAGACTTCTCGCCGGCGCGTGCTCTCAGCGCGCGAGGCGCGTGCAAACGCCGAGATGCAGCTCGAAGGTGAACAACGGCTCTATCAGGTCGGGCGTTCAACTACCTTCCTGCTTTTTCAACGTGAAAACGCGCTGACCAATGCACGCAATGCTGAGCTGCGAGCCGAGACTGACTACAACAAAGCGCTCGCCGATCTTCAACGCGCCACTTCGACAACTCTGCGTGCGAACAACGTCATCGTCGACACGCCAACTCCGTAAGGGCTGAGAGCGCGGGCACCTTGACCGCGGGATTTGCAGGTAATCGGGCGCTTAGGTGTAGGGGCACGGCATGTCGTGCCCCTACGATTTTGTAAGCCAATCTGTTAGATTGCGCCCGCAAGCTGATAGTTTGCGGTTCTGGCGTAACGCCAGCTGATAGTTTGCGGTTCTGGTGTAACGCAAACTGTTAGTTTGCGGTTCTGGCGTAACGCAAACTGTTAGTTTGCGGTTCTGGTGTTTTGCGGTTCTGGTGTAACGTAACGTAATCACGCATCGCCGTTCGTATGGCGCCATCTGTCAGATCGCGTCCGCAAACTAACAGTTTGCATTACATGGGATGAAGATCTCCGCGACCATCATCACTTTCAACGAAGAAGCGAATATCCGCGAAGCTTGCGAGTCGGTGGGATGGGCTGATGAGATTATCGTGGTTGACTCCGGATCAACCGACAAAACGAGCGACATTGCAGCAGCTTGTGGAGCACGCGTGATTTACAAGGACTGGCCAGGCTTCGCTGCGCAGAAGCAGTTTGCCGCAGATCAAGCCCTGCACGACTGGGTTTTCAGCCTTGATGCTGACGAACGCGTCTCGGAAGAATTGAAAGCTTCGATAGCCACGCTGAGCAAAGCTGATGAGACTAAACTTGCTGACGGCTATCGCATCCCGCGACGATCGTATTACCAGGGGCGCTGGATTAAGGGTGGCGGTTGGTATCCCGATTGGCAGTTGCGACTGTATCGAAAATCACGTGGGTGTTGGGGTTCTCGTCAGATACACGAATCGGTGAAAATGAGTTCAGACGCCCGCATCGAGAAACTTTCCGGGGACATCCTGCACTACAGCGTTCGCGATTCGGCTCATCATCACCGGATGATTGGCGAGCGTTATGCGCCCCTTGCCGCTCAACAAATGTTTGAGGAAGGCCGGCGCACCTCCCATCTTAAGATTGCCACCGCGGCTCCTGCGGCTTTTATACGCAGCTACTTTCTAAGGGGTGGCTTTCGCGATGGGCTTGCGGGAATAAGTATTGCCGCCTTCGCTGCCCATCACGCATTTCTCAAACATCTTATGCTATGGGAAAAACAAAAAAAGAGTCCAGAGTCGTGAGTCGACAGTCCACAGTCGCGAGTCCACAGTCGCGAGTCCACAGTCCACAGTCTAGAGTCGGGAGGCTTAAGGCGGGGGCGCGCTGCTAGTGGTTGAGTCAGACGACTATCGCAGGCGGTTCGGAAATCGAGACCCCGACTGTGCACTGAGGACTGTGGACTGTGGACTCGCGACTGTGGACTCCGAGTCCCGACTGTGGACTGTCGACTCACGACTCTGGACTCTTTTTTTGTTTTTCCCATAGCATAAGATGTTTGAGAAATGCGTGATGAGCAGCGAAGCCGGCAATACTTATTCCCGCAAGCCCATCGCGAAAGCCACCATTTAGAAAGTAGCTGCGTATAAAAGCTGCGGGAGCCGCGGTGGCAATCTTAAGATGTGAGGTGCGCCGGCCTTCCTCAAACATTTGTTGAGCGGCAAGGGGCGCATAACGCTCGCCAATCATCCGGTGATGATGAGCCGAATCGCGAACGCTGTAGTGCAGGATGTCCCCGGATAGTTTCTCGATGCGGGCGTCGGAACTCATTTTCACCGATTCGTGTATGTGACGAGCGCCCCAACACCCGCGTGATTTTCGATACAGCCGCAACTGCCAATCGGGATACCAACCCCCGCCCTTAATCCAGCGCCCCTGGTAATACGATCGTCGCGGAATGCGGTAGCCGTCCGCAAGTTTAGTTTCATCAGCCTGGCACAGGGTGGCTATCGAAGCTTTCAATTCTTCCGAGACGCGTTCGTCAGCAT
>DASWDX010000363.1:0-7056 GCA_036395055.1 Pyrinomonadaceae bacterium
TGGCTACGCACTTGAGCAATCTACCAACGTGGGCGGTTTATGCGATTGATCAGGACTCGCTGGATCAATCGCATAAACCGCCCACGTTGGTAGATTGCTCAAGTGCGTAGCCAGCCCGCCCATGGCCGTCGACTTTTCATGTGGCTTCCAATCAAACTTCTCATGGTGAACACGCTCCAGGGTTTTTCGAGTATTCGCCATTTCCTGATCAAACTCGGGTAACAATGACTCACTTATTCCCATTTAAGTCCTCCTTGTGGTTACGTGTTCTGCAATCTTGAAATCAGATGTTGTGCTCACGGTTGCGCGATGTCGCGTTCAACTTAACGACTACTCATTCGGCACAATACCAAATGCGCGCACCGGAAACGTGCCAAAACCCTTCACCTTGACCGGCACTGCAAAAAACTTGAACCCCTGATCCGGCAGCTCATCAAGTCCGCAGAGATGCTCAATTATCGGAATACCCTGGCTTAATAAGATTGAATGCGCTGGACGCTTAAGATCGTCGGTAGCGTCGATGTTATATGAATCGATGCCCACCAGCGCAGCGCCGGCGTCTGCCAGATATTTCGCCGTCCCCTCGGTCAGGAAAGGATGTGCGCCATCGGAGTATCCTTCGGTTCGCCAATGCACGTCCCAGCCAGTATGAAAAAGTACCGCCCTGGCTTTTAGATCCAAGCCCGCCACGGCTGTTACTTGAATTGCGCGTTCAGCTGTGCCAAGGCGCCGAACTACCATGCCGTCAAGATTCGCCAACGAATAGAGATCAAGTCCGGCAAGGTCCGTCCCATCCGGGTAACGATGGAAGGGACTATCCAGGTAGGTTCCCGTATTAGCCACCATTTCAATCCTGCCGATTTGAAACTCAGTGCCGGCCGCGTAGTAATTCTTCGATTCTTCACGCGTAAGATGATCTGTAATCACAGGCGCAGGCAGACCTTTGTAAGTGATCATGCCGTGCTCGACGGTATGGGAAACATCGATTAGCTTGTAATTGGATTTCACTAACTCTCCGTTTCCTGTTGACTCTCACTAGAGAACGTTGGGCAAAAGCCCGGATCGTCGCGCAGGGCTTTCCTTATCTTGCGCGACTGTTTGTGTTGAGCGGGAGCTCTTCCTGACGATCACGCTTCTGCCTTTTTGCTGGTCAGCTCTTCTTTTGCACCAGCACTTGAAAATGCGAGGCCATACCATCGGGCAAGATCATTTCTCGAGCAGCAACACTAAGGGCCAATCGCTCAGCTTCGCTTTTACATTCTCGTGAAGCAACTTCCAACTGCTCCAGTAATCCCGCGGCCAGCAGGAACCTGTCTTGCTGCTCGAATTCTATAACCTCAAATCCCAGTCGTGCCCCAACTGATTTCACAAGACTCCAATTCACTGTCGTCGTAAGATCTTCTTCGCCCGGACGTGCCAGTAAGTCGTCCACGAATTCATGACCGCGAAAACCTCGCAAGGTTCCGTGCCGGCGTCCCATCGACGAATAGAGATCCTCAGCCGCAGCGCCGTAATCTACTGTGACGAGGTAGCCGGCGCGCAACTTTTCAGCGACTTTGCCGAGCCATTCCTTGACCTCAAGGCTGATTTCGGCAACCTGGCCTTCGCTGAGCTCGATACCGCAACCCTCAAAATACTCTCTGAAACGCGCCGACGATCCAAGGCTTGGGGCGCCGAGCAGCCATTCAAAGTTTCCACTGGCGCCAATGTCCACATAAAATTCTTTCAGTTGACCGTTATCGACAGTAACTCTGTGAACTGGAAAAGCGTCAAGCAACTCGTTTGAGAAAACTACGCCCGGATCGATTTGTATGTCATTAAGCTCTTTGAAGATCACCCGATCGGCAAACCCTTCCAGACGTTGCCGCGCCAGCGATTGCGAATGCGCACTGACTTCATCGACGATATAGGAAGTCGCAGCGAAAATGTCAGGAAAGAATTTCTGAAATGTTTGCAAGACACCGCTTGCAAAGTGGCCGTCTCCAGCGCCGACCTCAACGAGCGTCCATTTTGCAGGCCGGCCAAGTTCCTCATAAAGCGCGGCGAAATGACTGGAGAAGGTTGCAGCAAATAACGGACTGCGCTCCGGGCTGGTGCGATAGTCTCCCTCTCTGCCCCATTTCTTCTGACCCATCCGGAGATAGTAGCCATCCTGTGGATCGTAAAGCGCTACCTTCATCCACTCATAAAACGGAATCGGGCCTTCGTTTTTGATACGCTCACGAAGTCGTGCGGCGAGCGCCGAAGTTTTGGGAATAGTTTCGATCATCTGTGGGCCACAGCGCCGGCCATGTCATTTCGGTTCGAAGAATGGTTGGATGATTCTATCGCAGGAGCACGCAAGTTTTCCCTGAAGACCCAGGAACTAACGGCTCTTGGGCTCGTCCTTGTCCAGGAGCCGAGTCGTATTTTCAGTGATACTCGGCGGCGGCTGGTAGATCTCAGCGGTATTAGGGCGAGGCCTCCAACTCGGTGCTGGATTCACTGCAGCCGGCGGCAAGGCAGCATTGTGTGCAGTGCGGTTGAATTGAGGAGTACCCGGCGACGCGTACGAGCCCGCTTGCTCAAAATCGATTTGCGGCACTGAATCTTCCATCAATAATGCATATAGGATCCGCAGCAACCCGCCTACGAAGCAGAACAAAGCAGCCAGCGGAATGACTATATGGGAAACTTCCCACAACAGATTAACACTAAGGATCGCCACGATAGGTACAACGAGTATAGTGCTCAGCATGAGCATCGCACCTTGACGAATTCCCTTGCTACGAGGTGAAGGCTTTTGATTACCCGGTTGCAGGTAGCGGGTCGGAAGCGTTCCTCCGGATGCCAAAACCGCCATGACACCGTCCAGCAAAAAGCCACACCTTGAGCAGTACCGGGTGACATCAGAAACTTGTTGCTGTCCGCAATGTGGACAATACATGTCGACAGACCTCAATTAGCTGCTACTGCTTCCTGTTTATTTCGTGGTTCACAAAACCCGTTGCGCTAAATAATAAACCCAGGCGGACTGATACGTGAAAGAGTCTTCAGCAGAGCCAGGGCATAAGCTTGATGAGCAGTCGCGCGGCGTAGAGTTTCCTGCAGTAAATCATTCAGTGGTTGCGACTCGCCGGAGGGCATAACTATATGCTTCAAAAGGCAGGCATCATCTTCAAAGCTGCTAAACGCGCGCCGCCGAATCGCTTCGACGTCCGCCAGGTGCTCGATGACCCTGGCCGGCGTCAATAGATATTCCGGCAATGTCCATTCGAACGGATCGTCCCAGAGGCTGGCAGTTATTCCACCGAAAGTCTGCTCGATCGCTGCCGCGGACCTTAGTATGCTTTCGCCAACCGATGATGCAGGGTTCAATCCCTGACTCAAAAAGCTCGCTTCCGTTTGTGCAGGAAGCCGGTACAAAACGTCTGCGGGAGTGCGCTCAACTATCGCGCATGAATTGAAATGCAAACGCGCAAACTCTCGGTCAAGACTGTCTACTATCGCACGCTTGCCGAGGGTCTGCGCGTTTATTTTGTCGTCCATACGCCGACCATAGACACTGGCTAAAGTCTGCGCTTACCTTTCTTTCACGCCCCGGTCAGTTTCTTCGAGAACTGTGCCGTAGTTTCTACCACCAAAATTGAACCCGGTGTAGACGTGTCCTTTGACTCCTACGCGTGCTCCACGCGAGGGAATCCCTCGTCGCGTCACGACCCATAGTCTTCCGGTGCCGTCATCAATCTCGTAAGCACCATTGCCCAGGGCCCCGTAACTGTCTTTCACAGTGCCGACAATGGCGACCTCTTTATTCCGATAACGCGCCGGGTCGGCATTTATCTTTGAAATTGTCGTTTGACTGGGACAGGCGGTAAGCAGAAACACTGCCACAAGTATCAGCGATACAGATCCGAACCTCTTTAACAAATGCATACGCATCTCCTTTTTCAATTTAAGTTTACTGGGAGAGCGCCGCATCAAAATCTATACCGGACCGGGAACAATCGCAGCAGTTAACTGATGCCAGGAATGCTAAAACGGTTTTCCTAAAAAACCCACAATATCTGTATTCCTTAGATACAGGAAAAGCTTTGAAGGACTTTCTTAAGCGGCTGCCTTCTCATAAGACTCGATAATCTCGCCAATGGACCCAAGTTTTCCTTTCAGGTCCTTCAATTCTATTACTTGTAAGTTTCCGAATTCGAGAGGAATACGATTTACAACATCCTGACCAGTTACCACTGGTATGATGAACTTATTCAGTCCCCAAGCTGCTCCGAGTTCAAATTGAACCCACTTTGATTGAACCGAAGTTGGTGAGAGCAGCACTAAGAAGTAATCGCTCTGAGAAAGTTCCTTCTTTATCCTGGATCGCCAATTCTGTCCCGCGCTAATCTTACTCGTTGTAAAAATCTGAAAGTTCGGTTGCCGCGCTAATTGACTCATGAGCTCCGCAGCCTGTCCGCTATCCTCCATGGCATAACTAACAAAGACTTTTATGTTCTCCTTGTATTTGTCCTCTTTCTTAGAACTCATGAATTCGCTCCTTTGACGCGGTCTGCAAGCTGTCTAATATATTCTTCGAGATCATTAAGATCAATGGCCTTGTAGGGAAGCATTATCTCAGGCATTTCCTCCGGTGCAACCTTATCTACAATAGCTATGATGCGCTTCCCCTGCCCCCAAGCAGCACTAATCTCTATCAAGACCCACGGACGGTTAAGCGAATTCCTTGTTAATAGAACCAAAAATTCATTGCATTGTTGGATATTAGTTCGAATTGACTCGGGAATAGAGTCCCCCACCTTTATGTCCCGTTCATCCAAGAACGTCTTAATACCTCCAGCTGCCTCCAATAATTTGGCAATCTGTTTTGCGATCCATCGATCTTTGGTTGAATGACTTATGAACACCAAGAAGTCGCAGACAGTCGAGGTCTTAGGCTTGGGTGTTCTCCTCTTGGGGGAGCGTTTTCGGGAAGGAGTAGTCTTTACCGGCATCCCACAGCATTCCTGAGATATTTCACCATTCCGTAAAAGTCACTCGACATTAAGACTGAATCGCAATATAGGGCTGCGTGCCCTTTGCGACCTGGTTAACTATTTCTGCCTAGGAACGCTTGAGATATTTTGTAGTGAGTCATTTCCCAAACCAGCCAATCGGTTTCCCCGACAAATCGACCCACACGCTTTTCACGTTGGTGTACATCTCGAGTACGTGCTTGCCCATTTCCCTGCCATAGCCCGACTGCTTGTAACCGCCAAAGGGAGAGGCCGCATTAAACATGTTGTAGGTATTTATCCAGATCACGCCGGCTTTAATCTCTTTCGCGAAACGATGGGCGCGTGTGATATTGGTCGTCCAGATGCCGGCTGACAGACCATAGATCGTTTCGTTGGCCTGCCGGATCAGGTCGTCTTCGTCCTCAAAGGTAATGACTGAAACAACTGGTCCGAAGATCTCTTCCTGTGCCACGCGCATCTCGTTCTTCACATTTGAGAAGATTGTAGGTTGATAGAAGTAACCATTCTGAAGAGCTCCTTCGAGCGTGGGACATTCCCCGCCAGCTACGACAGTTGCGCCTTCCGCTCGTGCAATATCGGTATAGCTCTTAATTCGATTGAGTTGTTCCTGCGATACTTGCGGACCCATATGCGTAGCCTTGTCCATCGGATCGCCCACGACAATCTTTGCGGACTTCTCTTTTAGTTTTCCGAGAAACTCGTCCGTCACCGCCTGCTGAACAAAGAGGCGTGAGCCGGCGCAGCACACCTGGCCCTGATTGAAAAAAATGCCCATCATCGCACCGTTAACCGCCTGCTCAATATCAGCATCAGCAAACACGATGTTCGGAGCTTTGCCGCCGAGCTCAAGAGACACCTTGGTCAGATTTTCAGCAGCGGCCCTGGCAATCAACTTCCCGACTTCCGTCGAACCAGTAAACGCGACTTTATCGATGCCGGGATGGGCAGCCAGCGCGGCACCGGCAGTCTCACCATAACCGGGAACGATATTAACAACGCCTTCAGGAAAGCCGGCTTCCAGGATCAACTTCCCCAGCTCCATTGCCGTTAATGGAGTCTGCTCCGCGGGCTTCAGGACGATCGTGTTGCCGGCAGCCAGCGCGGGCGCGAGTTTCCACGCCGCCATCAACAGCGGAAAGTTCCAGGGAATAATTTGCCCGCAAACGCCCACGGGCTCTCGCAAGGTGTAGTTGAACATTTGTCCGGGAACAGGAATCGTCTCACCTTCAATCTTCGTGGCCCAACCCGCGAAGTATTCAAAGTTTTCGGCGACCTGTGGCAGATCGACAGAAGCCGATTCCCTAAGCGGCTTGCCGTTGTCCGCAGTTTCCAGCGCTGCCAGCTCCTTGCCATGCTCTTCAATCAACTGCGAAAGCTTATAGAGCAAACGACCGCGATCGCGCGCGCTGACCTTCGACCATTTACCTTCAAAGGCTCGGCGGGCAGCCGCAACAGCCTTATCGATGTCCGCCTTGTCGGCCTCCGCTACCTCGGCGAGCGTTTCGCCGGTGGCGGGATTTGGTGTCGTGAAGGTCTTGCCGGATTCAGCATCGACCCAATGCCCATCGATCAGGAGCTGGTATTTCCGCGGCGTGTTGGCTTCGGCTGGTTGAACTGATGACATTATGACTCCTCAGACTGTTTGTACTCTGCGCAACCTCTGTGTTCTCTGTGTCTCCGTGGTGAACCTAGAATCACCAGCCTTCACCACAGAGACACAGAGAACACAAAGAGAACACACAGAGAAAATCAAAAATCGGTCGTACCGGCGAGCAGTTGTCGCAACACGTACGGAAGGATTCCGCCATGCTGGTAATAGTCAATCTCAATGGGGGTGTCGATACGAAGAGTGACCGGCACTTCTTCGGTACTACCTGACGCTCGATGGATTACAAACCGCAGATCTTTTAGCGGTCTTACTCCATCCTCCAATCCGATCACATCAAACGTTTCGCTACCATCAAGTCCCAACGATGCCGCGTTGGTTCCTTCTTTGAACTGACAAGGCAAGACGCCCATGCCGACAAGGTTGCTACGATGGATACGTTCG
>DASWDX010000364.1:0-6090 GCA_036395055.1 Pyrinomonadaceae bacterium
GTCACGCACCGCAGTGATCACAGGCAATACGCCTTTGGGGCGGTATCGCTGGGTGATCTGCGGGTTGCTGTTCTTCGCAACCACCGTTAACTACATTGACCGACAGGTTCTGGGGATCCTCTCGAAAGACCTGCAACAGACATTTGCGTGGAGCGAGATCGATTACGGAAATATCGTGGCCGCTTTCAACGCCGCGTATGCCTTCGGATTACTCCTTGCCGGCAGATTGATGGATCGCTTCGGCACGAAGATCGGTTATTCGGCGGCGCTAATCCTTTGGAGTCTGGCTGCAATGAGCCACGCACTGGCCCGTTCAGCTTTCGGTTTCGGAGCGGCGCGCGCCGCACTGGGCCTTGGCGAGGCAGGAAACTTCCCTGCCGCGATAAAGACGGTGGCGGAATGGTTTCCTAAGAAGGAGCGGGCTTTTGCGACGGGCATTTTCAATGCCGGCACCAACGTCGGCGCAATCGTTGCACCGTTGACTGTTCCGTGGATCGCTCTTAATTACGGCTGGAGGTGGGCCTTTGTCCTTACGGGCGCCATCGGTTTTCTATGGCTACTCTTTTGGATTCCGATGTATGCCCGACCTGAGGTGCATCGAAGAGTTTCAAAAGCAGAACTCGATTATATTCAAAGCGATCCGCCAGATCCACCCGCCGCAAAAATTCCCTGGATTCAGCTGATACCCCACCGGCAAACATCAGCCTTCGCTATAGGGAAGTATATGACCGACCCGATCTGGTGGTTCTATCTATATTGGATACCAAACTTCCTCAGGGATAACCACAAGCTCGACCTCACCACTATTGGTCTCCCGTTGGTTGCCATTTATCTAATAGCCGATGTCGGCAGCGTCGGCGGCGGCTGGCTTTCCTCAAGGCTTATTAAGCGGGGCTGGACGATTAACCGCGGGCGCAAAACGGCAATGCTGATCTGCGCGCTAGCGGTAACGCCGATTATTTTCGCCTCCAACGTGAAGAGCCTCTGGGTGGCCGTAGGTCTGGTCGGACTCGCGGCAGCGGCACATCAAGGATGGTCCGCAAACCTCTTTACCACCGCCTCGGACATGTTTCCCCGTCGCGCCGTGGGCTCGGTTGTCGGCATCGGCGGCATGTCTGGAGCAATAGGCGGGGCAACGATGGCGGTAGCCACCGGGTATATCTTGCAGAGCACTGGTGGCAATTACCGTATCGTCTTCGTTATCGCCGGTACTACCTATCTGCTCGCGCTGCTAATAATTCAGCTGCTTGCGCCAAACCTTGAACCAGTCGAGAACATTGAGAGCGCGTCGCGTGGCATCTCCATTGGCAGCATCGTGGGATTCGGATTTGTTGGCCTAGTGTTCGGTTCATTCAGTGGCTGGCTTACCGGTCTGATTTCACGACTTGGTGGTCCTAATCTGTTTAAATACATGATGCTGGGAGCTTTCTTTGGCGCTATCATCGGGGTTATTGGCGGGTTGGTAATTAATAACTCTACTTCATCAGTGAAAACCAGCTAGACATGTTAACGCTCGAGCTGCTTTCAGCGGGCTGAAAATGATCCTCGATAGATTCAAATTGGATGGGAAGGTTGCGCTCGTGACCGGCGCGTCTGCTGGACTCGGCGCGGCAATCGCGGTTGCTCTCGCGCAAGCCGGCGCGAACGTTGTCGCCCACGGCAATTCGCGAGAACCCGACCCAACTTGCGAACTCATAAAACGTGCCGGACGGCGCACTCTGGCGTTGCGTGGCGACCTCGCAGACAAAACCGTACCGCAACAACTGATTGGGCAAACACTCGAAGAGTTCGGCCGTCTGGACATTCTCATCAATAATGCCGGTATAATTCGCCGCGCTCCGGCCACCGATTACACGGAAGAAGACTGGGCCACAGTGATTGAGGTAAATCTCTCAAGCGTCTTCCGCCTTTCGCAGTTAGCAGGTAGAGAAATGATCACACCGGGGAGAGGCGGCAAGGTTGTGAACATCGCATCCTTGCTCTCGTTCCAGGGAGGTATCACCGTTCCCGCATATGCTGCTTCGAAAGGCGGAGTCGCGCAGTTAACAAAAGCGCTTGCTAATGAGTGGGCAAAATATAGGATCAACGTAAACGCCATCGCCCCTGGTTACATGCGAACTGCCAACACTGCGGCGTTGCAGGCCGATGAGACGCGCAATCGCCAGATACTCGAACGAACACCTGCCGGACGCTGGGGCGAACCAGAAGACGTTGCGGGGGCGGCAGTTTTTCTATCCTCACCGGCGAGCGATTACGTAAACGGCCACGTGCTGGTAGTTGACGGCGGCTGGCTGGGAAGATGAAGAGGGTCGACAGGAACGTGAGAATGGAGTAGTGAATAGTTCTGGCATGGCCACAGAGATCGAGGAGAAAGTCGATAGAATCGTGCAAATGCTGGCCGCCGAGAATTTGAGCGGCGTCCTCTTCAGTTCACAGCACAATTTTTCCTGGCTGACAGCCGGCGGGAGAAACGGCATTGATTTAAGTCGCGAGGCTGGGGCGAGTGCACTGCTGGTGCGGAACGACGGGAAATGTTTCGTACTAGCCAACCGAATCGAAATGCCGCGCGTCCTGGCTGAAGAGCTTTCCGAAAGCGAGTTCGAACCGATTGAGTTTTCCTGGGAGGATGGACAGGCCGGGCCGGCGTTTGTAGTGGATAAGGCTCGGGACTTACTCGGTCGCGCTGCTCTGCTCGGTACAGATTTGCCGCTCAACACCGGGACACGCACGGTAGAAGCAGCTATTGCGCGCTGCAGATATCAGCTGACCGAGCCCGAGTTAAAAAGATTTCGGCAGCTTGGCCTGGACGCGGGAGAAGCTATCAGCGAACTGGTCAGAACTCTCGAGCCGGGGCAAACAGAGCGGGAAGTGGCCATGAGGGTTGGAGGCGCACTTGCGGCGCGAAATATATGCGCTATCGTTACTTCGGTGGCCGCGGATGAGCGAATCAAGCGTTTCCGCCATCCTGTTCCCACTGAACTCAAATGGCGAAACGTTTTGCTGGTTGTAGTCTGTGCTCGCCGTAACGGCTTGATCGCCTCGCTGACGCGCATAGTCTGTAGCGGAACCATTCCGGACGACCTGCGCCGGCGCACGATCGCTTCCTCGCGGGTCAATGCGCAGCTTCTTGACGCTACTCGTCCCGGCACTACCGGGGCCGAGTTATACAAGTTGGCCGTACGCGCTTACGCTGACGAAGGGTTTGAGGGCGAGCAGCGTCTGCACCATCAGGGCGGAGCCTGCGGCTATCGAACCAGAGACTGGTTAGCCCATCCGCTATCTGCAGAGACAGTCTTTGTGAACCAGGCGTTCGCCTGGAATCCTTCGGTGACCGGTACGAAGGTCGAGGAGACATGCATCGCTCTTGCTGACGGGGTGGAACTAACTACGGCGACACCCGATTGGCCGCAGCTCTGTTTTGAGGTTAATGGTCGCGCATATCAATCTCCGGACGTACTCGTTATCTGAAACTCAGTTTTCGATCATCATGGCCGGTCCACTAGAGCCTAAACGTAAAGAACTATGTCGCTGGGATTGCGTGTCGCTGGGTGAGGTGATGTTGCGTCTCGATCCCGGCGATGAACGCATTCATACGACCCGTTCTTTCAAAGTCTGGGAAGGCGGCGGCGAATATAACGTTGCCCGTGGCTTGAAGCGCTGCTTTGGTTTAGACACAGCGATTATTACGGCTCTGGCAGACAACCCTGTCGGACGCCTGATTCAGGACCTCATTTACCAGGGTGGTGTGGACCAATCGCAGCTGAAGTGGGTGAAGTTTGACGGCGTCGGCCGCAGAGTTCGCAACGGCCTCAATTTTACTGAACGAGGTTTTGGTATTCGCGCGGCTCTTGGTTGTTCCGATCGCGGCCACACCGCAGTCTCACAGGTCGCTCCCGGCGATTTTGATTGGAAGCAGATCTTTACCATTGAAGGTGCGCGCTGGTTCCACACGGGGGGCATCTTTGCGGCGCTATCAGAAACAACGCCGCTGGTCGCCAAAGAGGCAATGATCGCGGCCAGGGAAAGTGGAACCCTTATCTCTTACGATTTGAATTATCGTCCCTCTCTCTGGCAATCCAACGGTGGCCAGGCGCGCGCTCAGCAGGTTAACCGGGAACTCGCGCCGCTCATCGATGTGATGCTCGGTAATGAAGAGGACTTTACCGCGGCGCTAGGCTTCGAGGTCGAAGGATTGGACGAGCATCACGCAAAACTCGAAGTTAAGAATTTCCAGCACATGATCGAACGCGCTGTAAAGGAGTTTCCTAATCTCAAGGCAGTGGCTACTACTCTGCGGAACGCGAAGACGGCGACGCGTAACGACTGGGGCGCGGTTTGTTATTCGGAAGGTACGCTTTATCAGGCGACGGCGCGTGAAGATCTGGAGATCTATGATCGCATTGGCGGCGGTGATTCATTCGCCTCGGGATTGATCTATGGATTCCTCGAAGGCAAGGGACCCCAATGGGCCGTTGAATGTGGCGCGGCGCACGGCGCTCTGGCGATGACAACTCCCGGCGATACAACGATGACCACACTCGCGGAAGTTGAGCGGGTGATGAAAGGCGGTACGGCGCGCGTCGCGCGCTAGGACTCGATGGAAAAGGTTTGGGTTCTTAAGCGGATAGAAGAAATTGGTGTGATACCGGTTGTGCGTGCGGCATCGGCTGAGGAAGCCATTGCCGTCGCCGAAGTCATAGGAGAAGGCGGCATACCTATTCTGGAAATCACGTTGACAGTGCCTGGCGCGGTCGCCGTCATAGCAAAACTTAGCAAACGTTATGGCGACAAAGTGCTGGTAGGCGGCGGCACCGTACTCGATGCGGAATCAGCGCGTGACTGCATCGCCGCCGGCGCGCAGTTTATCGTTAGTCCTTCGCTCAACATTCCTACCATTGACCTATGTAAACGACAGCGAATCGCTGTTTTCCCTGGCGCGTTAACACCTACCGAAGTTGTTTCCGCATGGCAGGCCGGCGCCGACGCGGTTAAAGTTTTTCCCTGCAGCGCTGTCGGTGGACCAAAGTATCTGCGCGCCCTCAAAGCGCCGCTGCCGCAGGTGAATCTGGTTCCAACCGGCGGTGTGTCGCTGGCGACCGCAAAAGATTTTATTAGTGCCGGAGCCTGGGCTCTCGGTGTGGGCGCTGATCTTGTCAACACGAAAGCGATAAATTCAGGTGGACGCGAATCTGTCGTCGCTGCCGCGCGCAGTTACGTTACTGCCGTACGCGAGGCGCGCCGGTCGCTGATTGATTCCCAATGAACCTCAATGACGTGAAAAAGCTTTACGACTTCACCGGACGCTCGGTCATTATCACCGGCGGAACCGGCATACTCGGAAGGACGATGGTCGAAGCTTTACTCGGCTGCGGCGCAAGCATCACCATAATCACCAGAAATTTTAAAAAAGGGCAGGACTTGATTGATACGCTTGATGAGTCCGAACGAGCATTTGCAGTGCAATGTGACGTACTCAGTTTGGATGAATTGGAGGGCGGCCGGCAGGCTGTTATCGAGAAGTTTGGACGGATTGATTGTCTGGTAAATGCCGCCGGCGGCAATCGGCCTGAGGCCACGACAAGCAATGAGCGATCGTTCTTTGATATCCCGCCAGACGCTTTGCGCCAGGTCTTTGACCTGAACCTCCTGGGAACCTTTCTGCCGTGCCAGGTATTTGGAAAAGAGATGGCCAAGCGAGGCGAGGGCGTAATTCTAAATATCAGTTCCGTCAGTTCCGTGCTTCCCTTGACCCGAGTCGTCGGCTACTCAGCAGCGAAGGCGGCCATTAATAATTTTACCGCGTGGCTTTCGGTACATCTGGCGCGCGAATACTCGCCAAGGATTCGCGTCAATGCCCTCGAGCCCGGTTTTTTTCTGACTGACCAGAACCGCTACTTACTAACCGAGGAGCAAACGGGAAAGCTTTCCGCTCGAGGCCAAAGCATAATCGAACACACACCCCTGGCACGCTTCGGCGCACCAGGCGATCTGGTTGGCGCCACATTGTGGTTGCTTTCTCCGGCTTCGTCATTTGTCACCGGCGCCGTAATTCCGGTAGATGGCGGATTCACTGCGTTCGGTGGAGTCTAG
>DASWDX010000365.1:0-5145 GCA_036395055.1 Pyrinomonadaceae bacterium
TTGGACACCGGCTACACCCGAATTCAAGGCCGCCGGGGCACCAGCAAGAAAAATCGTGGATGACGAGGTAAGAATCGTTCAGAGCGGCACCTCATCGCTTACTCCAGAGAAAATAGCGGACAGCTGGCAAGCGGCAGCAGCCGCAGCGAACAATCTCAATCAGAGCCTTAACAGCATCAATGTTAACGGCAAGATCACGAGGATCTTGTTTCTCAGCACGCGCACCGATCCCAGGCAAGAAGTGGAACTCGAGGCCAGCCGCGAGCCGGACAGCAAAATTACACAGGTCGAAATCTCCTCGCCATTACCCAAGCCTGATATCGAGAGCGAATAAGTTTTCATGCCGACCTCGCCGTCGACAGCGTCATCGAGTGTGCGGCAAAACGGTGTTGATAATGCACAACGACGCTTCCATTTTGCATGCACTTGGTCTCATCCCAATGATGAATCGACTTTCACAATTTTGCGCGCTCGCCGCAATGCTCGCGGCCTTGAGCGGCTGCGGCACTGTGACCGACCTGGTCACGTCGAACCTACCGGAGAGTCATTCCGGCAAGCCGTCGATTGTCGTGAGCTTGCGGGAGCAGGAAGCCTATCTCTACCGACAAGGGTATAGAACTGCATCGTCTCGGATATCAAGCGGCCGAGAAGGATACCGCACTCCGATTGGTCGCTTTCAGGTCATCCGTAAGGACGAAGATCACCGCTCTAGTTTGTATGGTGACTACGTTGATGACTCAGGCCGGGTCGTGAGAGCCAACGTCGATAGCAGACGTGACAGCAAACCGGCGCATTCGCACTTCGTGGGCACCCCGATGCCCTACTTTCTCGAATTCTCGCCGGGCTACGGATTGCACCAGGGTTACCTACCAGGGGTGCCCGCATCACACGGATGCATTAGGATGCCCTATTGGAAAGCGCGCCAGTTTTATAGTGCCGTTCACATCGGGACACCTGTGGTGGTAAAACCTTAGGGAAGACGCCCGCCCGCATTGGCCCGATTCGGCTGAGACTGCAAACCAGTGGGCTAGGCGACCGCCACTTTGTAGAAACGGTGCCAGACATTAATGGGGCTTAGGCCATTAGCGCCGACACCCCGTTTCGTCGCGCGGGCTGCGACAACCGAGATGGAACCCGCAGACTGATCATCGCCTTCGCACCCCCGTCAGCAACCGGCGCGTGCAGCCCACCAAGGTAGCCTCGACAAGCAGAGAGTACCTCAGCGAGTGCGCGCCCGGGGTGACTCGAACACCCGACCCACGGATTAGAAATCCGTTGCTCTGTCCGGCTGAGCTACGGGCGCAGAATTAGCAGAGACATATACCGCGTTTCGCGACGAATAAAAGCTACCAGAGCTACGGGATTCTTACTTTGCCTCATCGAGATAAGCATCGGATGCAAGACCCAGTGCCACGAATACTTTTTCGCATCTTAGGTGCTATTGATCATTAGAGAACAAGATTGACCAAGGGTCAGCACCTTGATAAACGCTGGTGCGCAGACCGCCGCGTTTGCGCGCCATGACGAAAGAGACTTCATCGAGTGATTCGTCGCTTCCATTGCACGAAGTATTGGAAGCCGAGTTTGTCGCTCTGCATGGAGAACTCCCATCAGATTATCCGGGCTCCAGCGAACCCAAAACGCGTCTGAAAGCATTATGTGATGCGATTCACGGACTAAAGGAGAAACGCGCGGCGCTTTGCATCTCGGGCGGCGGTATCCGGAGTGCAACCTTTGGACTGGGAATTTTGCAGGGGCTGGCGCGGTGCGGACTGCTAGAGAAGTTTCACTTTCTTTCCACCGTCTCGGGTGGAGGATACATTGGCAGTTGGCTGAGCGCGTGGATCAAGAATGATCCAGACGGCATTCGCGGCGTTGCCGACGAGTTGAAGCGCAGACCTGATTCGACCCTGAATCCCGAGCCGCAGCCGGTCCGCCATCTTAGGGAATTCAGCAATTACCTAGCACCCCGAATGAGCCTAACGTCTGTCGATTTTTGGACGCTCATTACCACGTTCATTCGCAACATGTTCTTGAACTGGCTGGTGCTGATCTCATGGCTGGCTGCCGCAATGATGATCCCGAGATTATACCTGGCAGCAATCAACCTGCAGCCGAACTGGCCTGCCTGGGGTCTCGACATGGACCTCACAAAATACACGCAGATGGCGGACCAGATAAAACACGACTGGGATATCTGGCTCAACATCCTGCTCGCAATTGGAAGCGCGTTGGTCGCTATAGCGATGGCTTATGCAATCATCGATGTTCCTTCTACTGGCAATGCGCAATTGCCACAACGCCGGTTTCTGGAATTCCGGCAGCTTCCATTGATGCTCGCATCTCTCGTTTTGGCCGAATGGTGGGCTTTGCTCCGCAACGTTCACGGCAGCGAGCCGTTTCAAGCCAGCCAGTGGTGGCTCAAATTTGTGGCTTTTTTCGTCGCGAGCTATTTAACCGGCGGCATTCTTGCGGCCGGGATTCTTTGGTTTCGTAAAGGCAAGCAAAAGGCGCGGCGCGGTCGCCTAACCGATTCGCTTTGGCGCGTCGGTACGATCGCACTTGCGGCGGCGTTAGCAGGATTTTGCCTCTGGGCGATCGCAACCCGAATGTTTTTGGAACCTCCCATTCAATTCACATTGAGCCGTGAGTGCGAGGCGACGCCAATCCCTTGGAGTAAACAGAAAATGACGATCCCCAAAGGCACTCCGGGCGTCATTACGCAAATCGAGGGAAGTTACACGATCGAAACTAGTGGACAGAAGGGACGCATCACTGAGAGCGATCTTGGTCCCTTGGAACTGAAGCCAGACGAAAAGCCTCCGATTCAATACACGTTAAAGCACGAGTGTGAGGCCATCCCGATTCCTTGGAGTCGGCAGAAAATGAAGTTCGCTGCTGACACCCAAATTCTCATCACGCAAATCCAAAAGATCTACACCGTCGAAACTCCTCAAGGTCGGGCGCGCATAACCGACAAAGACGTCGATGCATTGCAGCTTAAACCAAATGAAAGGCTTCCCGAGCGTTTCCCGCTGCCCGCGCCCGCAAGCAACGCGGTCAAATACGTGTGTTTCGCGCCCGCGCTGATCCTGGCGGTGCTGCTACTGGTGAATTTCCTCTTCACTGGCCTGACGAGCTGGGTATCAGAGGATGAAGATCGCGAATGGTGGGGACGATCGGCGGCCTGGATCCTCATCACGATTTTGGGCTGGATGGTGGTCAACGTAATCGTTCTTTGGGGCGCCCAGGCGATTACTGCCACTACCACCGGCAACCAGCTTGACGTTTTTCTCGGTGACGTGAAGGCGACGCCAGAGGCAAAGGGTCTTCTTGGCGCTTTTGGAGGAGTGACCGGTATCGTCAGTGCGTTGCTAGTTATCCGATCCAAGTTAAGCAGTAAATTTGGCGAGAAAGCGGGTTTTCAATGGCTTCTGATCGTGGCGGCAATCGCCTTTTTTGTCCTTCTCTCGATCGTAATCTCGTGGGTCTTAGTGCTGATTGGCTCTCAGCCTTGGGCACTACACGCAACAGCCTGGCTCTTAGGCGGAACGCAAGATCAACTCGCAGATCCTAATTCCTGGCGTGTTCAACTCTTCGTTGTCGTCTTCCTCACCGGCATCATGCTGCTTTTCGGCATTGTGATCGGCTTTTTCATCAATGTGAACAAGTTCTCTCTTCACGCAACCTATCGGAACCGGCTAATCCGCGCCTATCTTGCGGCATCACGCAAAACGCGGAGGCCGAATTTGTTTACGGGGTTTGACCCCGACGACAATATTAAGCTGGGCGACTTGTCTTCGGAAAAGCCTCTTCACCTGCTCAATGGTGCACTTAATATCATAAGGGGCCAGCAACTGGCGTGGCAGGAGCGGAAAGCTGAATCCTTCACAATGAGCCGACTCCACTGCGGTTCTTTCAAGGTTGGTTACCGGCCATCCGCCAAATATGGCGACGCGATGACACTGGGAACGGCGCTGGCGATCTCCGGCGCGGCGGCGAATCCGAACATGGGCTACCATTCTTCACCGGTGCTCGGTCTTTTGATGACGCTATTTAATGTGCGCCTCGGCTGGTGGCTGGGGAACCCCGGGTCGCCAGGCGCCAAAACGTGGCGCCGAAAAGGACCACGATATTCCGTAGGGCCCCTGTTCTCTGAAGCGATCGGAAATACCACCGATCACTACAAATATGTGAACCTCTCGGATGGTGGCCATTTCGAGAATCTTGGACTGTACGAGACGGTGCTGCGTCGCTGTCACTTTATTGTGGTGAGCGATGGTGCTGAGGATCCCGAATGTGCCTATGCCGATCTGGGCGAAGCAGTGCGCAAGATCCGCATCGATTTTGGAATCCCGATCGAGTTCGGCACGATGACTATCTATCCGCGTAGCGCAATCGACACGCTGAAGAACCCGGGTCACAACTGCGCTGTGGGTCGGATTCGCTACTCAGTCGTGGACGGCGCCGATGCTCCGGATGGCATTATCATTTATATCAAGCCGGCTTGTTACGGCGACGAACCGCGCGATATCTACGAATATTTTAAGACAAATCCGGCGTTTCCGCACGAGAGCACCAGCGATCAGTTCTTCTCCGAATCGCAATTCGAAAGTTATCGGATGCTTGGCGCACACACCATGGAGAAGCTTTGTACGGATTGCCATGGGGACTTTGACTGTTTCATTCGCGACATTCTAAAGAACCATCTCCAGACGGAAGCCCCCGTTTGGCTCGCAGGGTTGCTCGAGGAAACGAAAAACAAGATCGCGTAAGCGCCTGATCAGCGCATTGCGTGAACATGCGCCTATGCTGGCACGACGAATTCGTGGTAAACTCGCAGAATGACCCGCATTTTCGCGCCGCTGGTCACGGCTTGCGCTCTGGCAATCGCGGCGTGGGCGGCGGATCAATCCGCGGAAAACAAATCTGAGGAGCCCGATTCATTCGACGTCGAGCCACCGATATTGAAACAAAACCTCTCCGATGAGCCCTTGCCGAACAGCGATCTGGCGCGTTTGGAAAAACAACTGGAACGCGCAAAGCAAAATGCCGCAGGCGCGGAACGTCTCTATAAAATTGGTGTGCTTGCGAAAATGGAAGTGGAGCAGCGTTTGTTGAAGGTGATACGGTGTGAATCAGATC
>DASWDX010000366.1:0-12990 GCA_036395055.1 Pyrinomonadaceae bacterium
ACCAGTGGCGTATCCTGCTCGCATCCTTCGGGTTCTTTGCCCATGATCATGTCGCGCACCGAGTCCACTGCCATGCGGCTCGCGACATCTCCAGCGAGAGCGCCACCCATGCCATCTGAAACAACCAGCACGAGACCCTTCTCGCCCAACTCGAAATTATTCAGATCGGTGGGAGCCGAGGCGCCGTCAGACCCCGTCCAGGTCTGCTGTTTGGAGAGTTCGAGAACGAGAAAGTTGTCCTCGTTTCCGCGGCGAACGCGACCAACGTCCGATTTTGCGTGCAGTTCAACAATCATAAGGTGCGTGAAGGCTATTCCGGATAAGGCAAAGTTCGATTCGAATTCTAACCTTTCGCAGTTTGGCTGTCACTTCCGTTTTGATGTAACGCAAACTGATAGTTTGCGCCGCAATCCAGGAGCTTGCGTTATCCAGAACTGAAATAATGACACTAGACTCAAATGCTGCCGTAGCAAACTAACAGTTTGCGCTACAATTACTGAAAAGCTCAAATCTTATCTAATGCTTGATCGAGATCAGCGATTATATCATCCGTATCTTCGAGCCCAACCGAGACTCTCACGAGACCGTCGCTGATTCCCAATTGGGCGCGTTTGTCCAGGTCAACCGACGCATGAGTCATCGTTGCGGGATGCGAGATCAGCGTCTCTACACCGCCCAGGCTTTCCGCCAGCGTGCAAAGTTTAACTGCCTCCAGGACAGCGCGAGCCGCTTCCAGCGAGCCCACGTCAAATGCCACCATGCCGCCGAACCCGTGCTGTTGACGCTTGGCCAGAGCGTGCTGAGGGTGCGAGGCCGAGCCGGGGTAATAGATCTTTTTCACCTTCGGATGCTCTTCGAGAAAAGCTGCCACAGCGCGGCCTGACTTGTCATGCTGTTCCATACGCAGCGCGAGAGTCTTGGTGCCGCGCATGACGAGCCAGGAGTCGAAAGGCGAGAGAATCGCGCCGGCGCTGTTTTGCACGAAGCCAATCCAAGCCGCGTCGTCTTCGTTGTTCAATAAAACAGCCCCGCCAATACCATCGGAGTGGCCGTTCAAATACTTCGTCGTTGAATGCACTACGATATCCACGCCAAACTCCAGCGGGCGCTGCAAGTAAGGCGACATGAAAGTGTTATCACAAACAACGCGCGCGCCGGTCCGGTGGGCAATCTCCGATACCTCGCGCAGATCGGTAACGATCATAACAGGGTTGGTCGGGGTCTCTATGAAAACCATCCTGGTATTGGGCTTGATCGCTGCCTCTACGTTGAGTGCATCTGACGTGTCTACGAAATCAAACTCGAGGTTGTAGTTCGCCAGTATTTTAGTGAAGAGACGAAAAGTGCCGCCGTAGGTGTTATCAGAAACGACTACGTGCTCGCCGGCTTTAACCAGCCGGAGCGTGGCATCGATGGCCGCCATTCCGGAGGCGAAAGCAAATCCAAAGCGGGCACCTTCAAGCGCAGCCAGATTTTGCTCCAGCGCGCTGCGCGTCGGGTTCTGGGTGCGCGCATATTCGTAGCCTTTGTTTTTTCCCAGGCCTTCCTGCGCGTAAGTTGAAGTCTGATAAATAGGAACCGTGACTGAGCCGGTTGTTTGCTCAGGTTCCTGCCCGCTGTGAATTGCCGTAGTTGCGAAACCCATATGGCTTAATCGTAAATCGTGAATCGTGAATAGTAAAACGGGCGAGTGATCCAAATGATGTTCAGCGTTGCTGTTACGAAATATTTCTGTGTGGAGCGTGGCATGGTAGCCCGCGTGTTAGGCAGTGTCAATCAGCATGGGTTCCAACTCTGTTTACTGCTCAGAGTTTCGACTCTTCGCGGATAGTTTCTACGATGAGATTTTCTCGCCAGAGGATAGAATGAATGCCAACAGCGGGAACAAGGCGCCGAAATGCCTGGCCAAAAGGCATCCTACATACTGCGCTTCAATTTTGGTAAAACAAGCGGACTCTACTACAGTTTGTCGGTTGATATAGAATTTAAGAATCAGCCCTGGCAGGTAGTGTCCTAGAGTTGTGTTCTTACTACATCGAGTTTGACAAAGGTAGCTCTTTCGCGGCAAATCAGCTTTAGGACACTACTGCCTGGCCACGTGACGTTGACACTCACACTTCCGCAAGTTAATCTGTTACCCCGTGAATCACACGGGAACAAATCCTCCTTCTAATCCCAAAACAAACGTTGTCGCAATCATCCCCGCTCGCTACGATTCTGTTCGTTTGCCGGGCAAAGCGCTGCTCGAAATCGCAGGAAAGCCAATGATTTGCTGGGTTGTCGAGCGCGCCCTTGCGGCTCGAAATGTGAATCGAGCGATCGTCGCGACTGATGATGCGCGAATCCTGGATGCGGTGAAGTCTGCCGGGTATGAAGCCGTGTTGACCGACGCTGATCACCGTAGCGGAACGGACCGGATCGCGGAAGTTGCTGCATCAATCGAAGATGCAGACATCATCGTCAATGTGCAGGGTGATGAGCCGTTGATTTCGCCGCTGACGATCGAAAGCGCCATAAAATCAATTGGGGAAAGGGTAAAGGGAAAGGGGGAAGGGGGAAAGGGGAATGGAGAAGAGGGACGCGGAGATGGGGATACGCGGAGACAGGAAGAAGACATGCATGGGGAAAAAGAGGGAAGGGGGAAGGGGGAAAGGGGAAGCAATGATATTGGGATTGTTACGACGTGGGAGCCGATTGAGTCGGTAGTGGATGTTTTGAATCCTGACGTGGTGAAGGTTGTCGTAGACGAATACGAACGCGCACTGTACTTCTCACGTCTGCCTGTGCCTTTTCCACGTGATGCAGTGCGAAGGTACGGCTGCCTGGAAACAGCGTTAAGTAACGAACCTTCATTGTTGTTCAGTTTTCGCAAGCATACCGGGCTTTATGTTTACCGGCGCGATGTGTTGCTCGAGTTTGCGCGGTGGCCGCAGTCGGAGTTGGAGCGATTGGAGTCGCTCGAACAACTGCGAGCGCTGGAACATGGTGTGAAAATCAAAGTAATCAAGGCGAGCACGTCGTCGATTGGGGTTGACACGATAGGGGATTTGGCGCGAGTGAGACATTTAGTTTCGAGTTCGCTCGAAAAACTTAGGAGTTTCGAGTTCCGAGTTCCGGGTTTCGAGTTCGCTCGCGAAGGTTAAACGTCAAAGGGTTTCAGGCAAAACTCAAACGCTTCGAAGCGAAAACTCGAAACCATTAAGTTGTTCGAGGCAACTCGGAACTCGGAACTCGGAACTCGGAACTCGAAACTTGAGCTTTATGAACGACTGGATTGGATTGGCGGTGATTGGCTTCATTGCTTTGTGCGGCCTGTTTGCTCTGTGGCAGCTTTCGAAGCCTTACGAAGTTGGTGTGGAGGAGTTTGAGAAGCGCGCGGCTGAAGCGCCGAGCCTGTTAAGCGTCGGCTTCGTCGGCCTGCAAAAGATTCTCGATCCGGCAACAGCAAAGGCTGTGGAAGCGCAGGAGGATTTCAAGGAAGGGCGCTTTGACAGCGAGCAGGCGAAGGGCGATGGGGATGAGGCAGGCGCAGACGGCAGGAGGCAGGCGCAGGAGGCAGGAGCAGACGGCAGAGGGCAGGCGCAGGAGGCAGGAGCAGACGGCAGAAAGCAGAAGGCAGAGGGCAGAAGTCAGAAGTCAGAATGCAGGAACAGGAGCAGCAGGGGGCCCTAGGCAGGAGCCAGAAGAAAGACTCGCCGTTACAAGATTTTACTTGACACTTGGAACTCGGAACTCGGAACTCGAAACTCGAAACTCGAAACTCTATTTATGGTGACAGCAATGACTAAATACATCTTTGTTACCGGCGGCGTGGTTTCCAGTTTGGGAAAAGGCCTGGCGGCGTCTTCGATTGGCTGCCTGCTTGAGGCTCGCGGACTCAACGTCTCTTTGATCAAGCTCGATCCTTACATCAACGTCGACCCGGGCACGATGTCGCCCTTTCAACATGGTGAGGTCTTTGTCACAGACGATGGCGCGGAAACTGATCTCGACCTGGGCCACTACGAGCGATTTACACATGCTCCTCTCTCACAAGCAAACAACTGGACCACAGGCCGGATCTATCTTTCTGTGATCGAGAAGGAGCGTCGCGGCGATTACCTTGGCAAGACTATCCAGGTCATTCCTCACGTCACCAATGAAATAAAAGATGCAGTCAGGGCCGTGGCCGAAAAAGAGAACCCCGACGTCATCATTGTTGAGATTGGCGGGACGGTTGGCGATATCGAGTCGCTGCCATTCCTCGAAGCTATTCGTCAAATGGGGAACGAAGAAGGCGCCGGTAACACGCTTTTCATACACGTCACGCTGGTGCCTTTCATCGCTGCCGCAGGTGAACTGAAAACTAAACCCACGCAACACTCTGTTCGCGATCTTCGCGAGATTGGTATTGCTCCTGACATTCTTTTATGTCGTTCCGACAGACCGCTGTCTTACGATCTGCGTTCGAAGATCGCTCTGTTTTGCAACGTGAAAGAGTCGGCAGTAATCAGCGCGCAGGATGTCGATACTATCTATGACGTGCCGCTCGCGTTTCACGAGCAGGGACTGGATGAATTGATTGTCAAGCAGCTTGGTTTTGGCGCGCGGGCTTCGCAATCAAACCTTTCTGAGTGGCGCGATCTGGTTGGCACAATCCGCGAACCCTCTGGTGGAGAAACTTCAATCGCCATCGTCGGCAAATATGTGGAGTTGGAAGACTCTTACAAATCGTTGCGTGAAGCGCTGACCCACGGCGGCGTGGCAAACAAAGTTCGCGTCAGTGTGAAGTGGATCGAGTCGGAAGACCTCATGAATGACGATTACGAGTCTCGGCTCCGCGACTTTGACGCCATCCTTGTTCCCGGTGGTTTTGGCAAACGTGGCATCGCGGGAATGATTCGCGCGATTACGTACGCGCGAAAAAGTAACACACCTTACTTAGGTATTTGTCTCGGGATGCAGACGGCGTGTATCGAGTATGCGCGGAATGTTTGTGGCCTCAAGGATGCGGATTCCACGGAGTTTAATAGCGACAGCCCTTATCCGGTTATTTTCAAACTGCGCGATCTTGTTGACGTCGAAGAGCTCGGCGGTACGATGCGCCTCGGCGCCTGGCCCTGCAATCTCTCGTCTCGCTCACTCGCGCAAGAGGTTTACGGAACTGACGAAATCAGCGAGCGACACCGGCATCGTTACGAGTTTAATCCGGAGTTTCGTCAAACACTGGAACGCGCCGGCCTGGTCTTCAGCGGCATCTCTCCTGACGGAAAGTTCGTGGAGATAGTCGAACTGCCGCGCGATGAACATCCCTGGTTTATCGGGTGTCAATTTCATCCTGAATACAAATCGAAGCCTTTAAATGCGCACCCATTGTTTACCTCGTTTGTGCGTGCGGCTTACGAAAACCGGATGCACAATGAAACATCCATGGATAAAAACAGAGAGACTGAGCTTCTGATTTCGGAACGCGCGAACGTTGTCAGCGCTGAGTAGAGTGTTTGACAAACTTTAGCGAATAACTTTCAAGGCCCAGATTGTGATAAGACCTTCCACAGATGTGTTTTGATGCTTGGTGCGTGGTGCTTTTCAGATCTTTCACTGCAAGCGAGTTGCGGCGCTAAACGAATACGGAACCGGGAGCGAGAGCGACCGGCGTCAGTTGTGGAACGCTCAACAGCCTGCGTAGGTAAGACTCTGGCATCGCGGACCGACGGATACGGAACCGGGAGCGAGAGCGACCGGCGTCAGTTCCGTTAGCCTCAACTGTGTCGATCAAAACACGCTTTGGTTTTCTTACAAAAGCAATTCGGGATGAGCGAAGAAGCCAGTGGCTGAGTCGTACAGCGAACGTTGACTTGAGGACAACTTGAACCCGGTCGCTACCGCTCCCGGTTCCGTATTCGTCGACCTACGATGCTGGATTCGTTGGTCACGCGGCTAGATGTAATGTTTTGGACCAGTGGTATTCAGAACTTTCAGCGGAAGCGAGATTGGCAGATGCACAAAGACAGAACCGGGAGTGGGTAGCGACCGGCTGCAAGTCTAGCTTCAAATCAACGTCCGAGGACACAACTCAGTAGGTTTCTACACTAGAAGTTGAACATCTCGTAAACCGACCCGGTCGCTCCCGGTTCTGTATTCGTCGAGCGACGGAGCCAAACTCTTTGCTTATGCTTCAGCACGCGCGTTGATGCAGTTTGTATTTCGCAACTAGCAGCCGGTCGCTAGCGCTCCCGGTTTCTGCATTCGTCGACCCACGCTTCCCGACTGCTTTTCTTATCTGATTAGCTTGCGCTGATTACAGCCGTGGTAGCCGCCGTCGGGAACAAATTAAGAGCTTTCCGATGCCCGTTCCGCGGGCTTCGTTTTTGTATGATGTTTTTATTCCCAAAGCTAAAGTGCTGGCCTATTGTCAGTCTTTAGATAAGGGGGACTCAAAACGCAGACCCCCTCGCTACCGCTCGCGGTTCGTTTAGGTAATAATGCTATCAACTCAGTTTATTGGGTTTCATATGCTTCATTGCCCTACATGCGGCCGGCATTACTCCGCCGCCTTCGAGATTTGCCCGGACGATCAATCACCGTTGCAGGCTGATGCCACGGCGGGGGGACCTTCTCCGGTTGACCCGCTTGTGGGGCACACGCTTGACGACAAGTATCACCTCGAGGCGCGCTTGGGTATTGGTGGAATGGGCACGGTCTATCGCGCGCGCCACCTGCTAATTGATCGGCCGGTGGCGGTCAAAGTTTTGAACCAACGTTTCGTCGAAGACGAGGCTGCGCGCACACGATTTCGTCGCGAAGCCAGAGCGGCCGGACGGCTGCAACATACCAATGCGGTAACAGTCACTGATTTTGGCGAATCAAATGATGGCTACGTTTATCTGGTGATGGAGTTGCTGGAGGGCCGCACGCTTCGCGACGTGCTGGCCAAAGAAGCACCGCTCGACGCGGCCCGATCAGTTTCATTGATGTTGCAGATTTCCGCCGCGGTGGCCGCAGCACATCAAGCAGGAATTATTCATCGCGATTTGAAACCGGCGAACATTTTCATCGTCCAACGTGCTGAGGTGCCCGCCCTCGTTAAGGTTTTGGATTTTGGCATTGCGAAACTGGCCGCTGAGTCGCTGGACGAAGATGAGCCGTTGACGTTGACCCAGGTTGGGACCATGATCGGCACGCCACGCTACATGGCGCCTGAGCAGTGTGACGGAGCGGAACTGACTCCTGCGGCTGACGTTTATAGTCTTGGCGTCATTCTTTATGAAATGCTCGCCGGCACAGTTCCTTTCAGTGGCTCTACCCCGTTGGCAATCGCGATGAAGCACACGTCGGAGATTCCCCGCAGTCCGCGGGACTTTGTTTCGACGATTCCGCCGGCGCTGGAGGAAATCGTGCTCCACACGTTGGAAAAGCATCCGCAAGATCGGCCGGCCAATGCGGAAGAGTTTCGCAAACAATTACTGGCGACGGCGGAGCGCCTTGGGCTTGAACACGCGGCTGTTACGAGCTCGCCCAATCTAAAAGCCTTGCGCGACATTGGCACTGAATCGCCATCCGGACGTCTGGTCATAGACATCTCGCGCTTACGGGAAAACCGCGCCACAAATTCTGGCGCGAGTGAAATAACAGTTATCGGTTCTTCATCGGTCCGCAGCAATGAAACAGACAGCTCCGGGCGCGCTGTCAAGACCGCGAAGACGAGTTCCTTCCCCAGAGTTTCCATACCGCTTAATGTTACGCGGAAGTCAAAAAGACAAATCGTAATGATCGCCGCCATCGTAGCGGCAGTACTTTTGATCGGCATAACAATCTGGATGAGATCTCGGAATGCGGCTCTGGCAACCAACGCCGTTGTCGCTGCTAGCCCGAGTCCCTCCGTAACGCTGAGCCCGTCCCCTACGCCGGCAGAAACGCCAAGACCGCCGGAAAAGAAACCGGTTGTTAAGCCGACGGAGGAGGAAGAAGAGAAACCAAAGAAACGTTCATTATTGAACAAGCTCAAGCGGATATTGAAGAAACCATTTTAGAGCCGGAAGCCCATGACAGACGTACAGGTAAAACCTTTTCAAGTTGGTAATGTTACATTCGGTGAAGGCCGCCTGACCATAATCGCCGGCGCTTGTGTTATCGAATCACGCGAACATGCATTGATGATCGCCCGCGAGTGCGCAGCGCGCGCAAGCACTGCCGGATTGGATTTCGTTTACAAGTCATCATTCGACAAAGCCAATCGTTCGTCGCTGAAAAGTTTTCGCGGTCTGGGCATGGAAGAGGGACTTCGGGTGCTGCGCGAGGTGAAGGAGGAAATTGGCGTCCCCGTCCTTACCGACGTTCACGATGTAGCTCAGGTAGGACCCGTGGCCGAGGTTGCTGACATCCTGCAAATTCCTGCTTTTCTTTCACGGCAGACGGACCTGGTTCTCGAAGCCGCGCGCTCCGGTCGGGCCGTCAACATTAAGAAGGGACAGTTTCTGGCCCCTCAGGATGCGCGCAACATTGTGGACAAGGCACGCGCGGTTGGTTGTGAAAAACTAATGCTCACCGAACGCGGCGTAAGTTTTGGTTACAATAACCTCGTCGTGGACATGCGAGCGTTTCCCATCATGCGTGAGTTTGGCGTTCCCATAGTGTTTGATGTGACGCATTCGCTGCAACTTCCGGGGGGCCTGGGGCATGCAACCGGCGGGCAATCGGAGTACATCGAACCGCTCGCGCGCGCTGGAGTTGCTTGCGGAGTCGATGCGGTTTTCATGGAGGTGCACGAGTGTCCGGAACGCGCTCCTTCAGATGGGCCAAACGCGCTCCCGCTCGAACGGATGGAAGCATTGCTGCTAATGCTCCGCGACATTCATAAGCTCGTGAACAATGGTTCAGCCGGAGCGCCCTGGTAACCCCACCCGCTGGGAGGACGACGTCCGTTCTTGTTATTGCGCAACCTGCTGTTCAATTTACGAAGGATCAACCTTAATCGCAGATGAAGAGAATTCTCGTAACCATTCTTACAACAATAGCACTCAGTCTTATCCCCTCAGTGGCAGCGGCACAGGAAGAAGCCAGAGCTGCCTGGCAAGTAACGAACTTTGACATTACGGCAAACGTTCAACAAGCGGAGCGAACTCTCAGTGGAACCGCCATACTTAGCGCCACCAACGTAGGTCGTGGCACCGGATCCTCTTTCACGTTTCGCATCGCCAACAAAGCCTCCACAAAAACCGTGACGGTAGGCGGCGCCAACGCCAACTTTCGGATAATCCCCGAAACTTACGGAAACGTTCAGCGGGTAACCGTAACGCTTCCGACTTCAGTCGCTGCCGGTGGGCCATTAGTCCTAAATATCAGTTACACCTTGCCCGTTGAAAGCAATACCGGCCTCGCGGCTGTTTCGCCGATCAGTTCACAATTTTTACCGCTCTCCTTCTGGTATCCACTGCCTAACACTCCGTTTACTGTGCGCGGCGCCGACACGGCCCCTTTTCGTTTGGTTGTTAATGGTGCGAATGTGATTAGCTCAGGCGTCGATAAGAGCGGTACGAGCGGTTCCAGTGTTTACGAACAAGCACTGTTCGCCCAGCCATTTTTTGTGCAAGGAGACTGGGACAAGTTTGAAGGGGCCGGCGAAAGTAAGAACATTACTGCATTCCTCCCGCGAGGCACGATGGCGGAAGCCCGCAAGCAGGCGGAGACGATAGTTAATCTCGCTGCAAGTGCTCGAACGTTTTACGCCAACCTGCTTGGTCCTGTGCCTGAAGTTCCGATTCGGTTAGTTGCAGTGCGGCGTGGCTCCGGCTTTAGCGATGCCGGAACAATACTCATCGAGCCGGGTGTATTCCGTAGAGCGAAGGTGGACTCTGCAACAGCGTTGTTGATTACGGAAGCAATTTCCCGTCTGTGGTTGGGAGGGCAAACCCCTTTGAGAGGCGAGGGTGGGGGACTCTTGCGCGAGGCTCTTCCCCGTTTCCTGGCAGTGATGTTCATCGAAAAGCAATTTGGCCGTGCGGCCGCGCAGGCGGAAATGTTACGAGAGCGGCTCGCCTACAGTGCTATAGCCAGAAAAGATGCGCCGCTCGCTCGCGTAACTCCGTTGGAAGGCACATATTTCAATTCTGTGCCCAACAAAGGCGCGATGGTCTGGCGGTTAATTGATCAAACTCTTGGCCATGAGAGTTTCGCGGTCACGCTGCGCGATCTCCTGCAAGCCGGGAAGGGAAATCCCAACGGCATTAATCTGGCCGCCCTGCGCAAGGCTTTGGCGGACCGCGGTGGTGAGAAGATAAAGACTCTTCTCGATCAGCAGTTGGATCAGGTAAATGATTTGGATCTCATGATTGGTGTGCCGCAACAGCGAGGAAGCGACTGGGTTGCTGCTTTGAGAAATCTGGGATCGACGGATGCGGTAACAACAGTAAGAGCAACGACTGCCAACGGTGAACAGCTTTCGGTCGAGGTTACGGTGCCGGCGCGAAACTTCGGCGAAGCTGTATTCAAGACCGCCGCAAAAATTGTTCGCCTTGAAATTGATCCGGAGAAACTCTACCCACAGTTGGATTATTCAAACGACAGCGTCCCGCGCGCGCCTGATCTGCAAGACGCTTTGGGTAACGCGACTCGGCAATTTGGTGCGCAAGACTATGTCAAGGCTGAGACGATCGCACGCGAGTTATTGGCCGTTGCTCCGAACCTGCAGGAAGCGCGCATCATTCTCGCGCGAGCGTTGCTTGGCCAGAACAGAATCGATGAAGCAGAGAAGCTTTTCCGGTCTGCTCTTGAGGAACCGCTTCCCACTTCTTCGGCCCTCGCCTGGGGCAATATCGGGCTCGGCGAGATTAGCCTGAGGAAAGGCCAGGCTGCGGAAGCTGCGAAGCGATTCAATGATGCCGTCCGCGTGGACGCCGAATATGCTTCATCGCTGGCAGCTCGGGCCGGTCGCATTAAGGCGGAGACCACAGCCAATACCGTGCAGGTAGACGAAACCGTTCGAGCTTTTATTGGGAAATTGGATCAGGCCATCACGAGTGGCAAGAAGACCGAGCTCGACTCGCGCATTGTTTCGGGTGAACTTGGCAGGTTTATCAATGGCGTCATCGGCACGCAACCTGAAATCTGGCAAAGTCGGGTCTTGCGGACAGAACAACTGGACGCAAATCTGGTGACCGCCGACGTCAGTCTCAATACAAAAGAATTGGGGCGGGACCGTTCGGGGACGGCTGTTTTGATTCTGGCGCGCGCGGGCGGTGGCTGGAAGCTTGTTGGGATAGATCTTTTTGAAGTCAATTAGTGGGACAGACATTCCTGTCTGTCCCCAGGCTCTAGTTGAGACGGATCCAGCCAGAGCAGATTTTCCATATATCACTTAACATTTTTCATTATCTTTCATTTTGTCATTCACGATTGACAATTGAAAAAATGATAAATGGAAAATCTTCCGAACACGGTGTTGAGTTTTCGAGTCCTGAGAAGATTATGGAAGACATTGCCTCCATAGAGCGACGCGCATCACACATCAAGTTGCTGTTGATGGATTGTGACGGCGTGCTCACCGATGGGCGATTGTGGCTGCTGGAACACGGTGACGAACACAAGAGCTTCAACACGCATGATGGACTGGGTTTGAGCCTGCTGCACCGTGCCGGACTGAAGTCGGGAATTCTCAGCGGTCGCTTTTCGCAAGCTGTCATTCGAAGAGCGGAAGAATTGGGAATAGAGTTCGTGCGCCAGGGTGATCCCGAGAAGATGGAAGCTTTTCGACAAGTGTTGCGGCAGGCGGGCGTAGACGAAAACGAAGTGGCCTTCGTCGGCGACGATCTAACAGATATTCCAATTATGCAGCGAGCGGAATTGGCCGTGGCGGTTGCAGATGCCGTCGCGGAGACGCGTTCCGTAGCGCATTATGTGACGCAAGCGAAAGGCGGCCACGGCGCTATCCGCGAAGTTGTCGAGATGATTCTGAAATCGCAGGGACGCTGGAATGATCTTGTAGAGGAGTATCTGAAGTGACAGTTAGCAGTGAGCGGTGGGCTGTGGGGCAGTTAGGTCCGAAGATTTTCCATAATGATTTGCCATTTTTCTTTTGTCATTCCCGAACCGTTTAAGTCAATTTGAAGTTAGAAATGGAAAATGAGAAATGATAGATAAATGATAGATGGAAAAGTAAATCATTCGCCCTGCGTCGAATGAATTCGCCGCACATGTGTTCGCGGCTACATTGACACTAGAAGTCACCTAAACTATCTTTTCAACTCAGAACTGCGGAAAATAAGGGTTATGAATCCTTCCGCCTTCATCCTTGTTCTCAAGCGGGCGTAACTCAATGGTAGAGTGTCAGCTTCCCAAGCTGGAAGTTGCGGGTTCGAGTCCCGTCGCCCGCTCCATTTTTCCTCAGGAAATTCTTAACGTCGAATTCAAAAGTCACACAAACGTTAGAAACGTCCCCCAAATTCTCTTCGCCACAAGTATCAGCCTCTCGACGGCTGAAAGTTGCCGATACAACTCATCTTGTAGTTTTCGCGCTCTGCCAGCAAACTCGCATGAGGATTTATTTACTAAGTAGAGGATGTACTTGACAACATTATGTCGTGAAGTACATACCTTGGCGCGTGGCTTGGGAAGTACTGTTTCACAGTGATTTCGACGCCGAGTTTGATGAGTTGAGCGAAGCAGTGCAGGATGAGCTGCTAGCTCACACGAAATTGCTGGGACAGTTTGGCCCACAACTTGGTCGGCCGCGCGTCGACACGCTCAAGGGCTCTCATCATGCGAATATGAAGCAGCTAAGATTCGATGCCGATAATGGCGTTTGGCGCGTGGCCTGCCTTTGACCCAAAGCGTTGTGCCGTTTTGCTCGTGGCCGGGGATAAATCGGGCGGAAGTGAAAAGAAGTTCTATCGACAATTGATAATCAAGGCCGATGGACGATTTGATGATCACCTCGTGAGCGTGAAGAAGAAAGCAAGGAAGTAGTTATGAAAACTCTTAGAGAGAAAATGAAGAGTCTGAGTGCGGCACGCC
>DASWDX010000367.1:0-4938 GCA_036395055.1 Pyrinomonadaceae bacterium
CTCTTCACAAATTCTGATTCTGCTTTGTCTAACGTGGTCGTTTGTTTTGTAAGCAGCCGTGCCGAACGAAAGCCACACTATTACTTTCGCGAAGCCGGTAAGATTGGTTGAAGCAAACATAAAATTCCACAGCAGCGAATCGGGCGCCGCAAACACATGTTCGGGTCCAAACTGAATCTCGACGAACGACACTTTGGCAGACTGCGGCGCGTCGTCCGCGTTTATTTTGGCGATCGCTTCGACAAGGTTGGCCGTCGAACTTTTGTACCATTCGTCGGAAATCGCTATCAGCCTTGTCCGCATCTCCTGGTCAGTCATCTGCCGCGCTTCAGGTCTTTGATTGTTTAGTTTTTTCACCAGCAGTCTTAGGAAAGCATTGTTCGCGGATTGCGGGGAAACTATGGGATAGTAGCCGGTCACGAGCACATATGATTGCGAAAAACTTTTCCTGACGCGCTGCAACAGGCTATTCATGCCCTGGCCGCAACTCTTCCTGACCTGCGCACGTAAATCTTCCAATGGCGTGGACGCAGCCAGGAGATTTTTTACGCCGACGTCATTTATGCAGCCGTTCATCAGAATCAACGCCGGACTTGATTGATCCTGCTTGTAAAACTGGATCGCGTGGTCCAATTGTTCGTTTATACTCGGGGTGCCCAGATTGACTTCGCCATAGGAGGTTGCGAATTTAGGCGGCGTTGCCGGCGCTGCAGATATCACGGCCCCCGAATGCGCCTCGACGTGGACCTTTACTTCTCGATTGGTTTTTTCCTCCAGCCAACACTTCACTCGCGACGAAAACTTCTCTTCTTCTCTTAACCCCTGACCCCACATTATCGAGTCGCCGAGCACCAGCATCTGCAACGGAGCAGCACCTGAGGGTTTGATCTCATTTGGACAAGCAGCAGTCGCGGTAGCAGCAGCCAGGCAAAATAAGAGGACTAGCCCAGGAAGAATGAAGAATGTTTGGTGAAGGGATTTGGGGGTCATGGGATTACCGGGCAATACTTCGTGACCATCGGCCACCGCTTTCAGCAAAACCAACGCAGTTCAGTCTCAATGCAACTAATGCGCACTCGGCGTCAGTTGGCGCAAGAAATCCTCGAGTAGGTTCAAACTGACTCTGGAACGATAGCTCTTTGTGGAGCGAATGTCGTCTATGGGCACAATTTCCCGCACTAACACCGCCTTGGCTTTCTCAATAATGTTTTCGTCAAGACTCTTTCCACGCAGTGCCTCTTCCGTTTTGAGGCAGCGAAGCGGAATGGGCGCGATGCTGCCGAGTGCGATGCGTACGTGGTCCACCGTGCCTTCCTTAACTCGGGCCGTAGCGGCCACACACACTTTCGATATCGCCTGCGCTTTTCGAGTGCCTACCTTGCGGTAGTAGTGTTGCAAATCCGGCCACAGTCGGGGCAGACGAATATGTGCCAGCAGCTCATCGGGCTGCATGATCATGGTCTTGTAGCCCGTGTGGAAAGTTTGGTACGGCACCCAGCGCGAGCCGCGCACCGAAAGTAGTTCTAACTCCGCGTTGTAGGCCAGCAAGGCCGGAGGCGAGTCGGCAGCCGGAGAAGCGTTGGCGATGTTACCACCAATCGTGCCGCGGTTTTGAATTGCCAGACCGCCAGTCTCACTTGCTGCCTGGCAGAGCATGGGAAACTCTTCACGCAGGATCGGGTTCGACCGAATTTCCGTGTAAGTAGCCAGGGCGCCAAGAGTGACGTGATCTGTGGTAGCTGCAATGCCGCGAAGCTCTGCAAGGTTCCAAATGTTGAGATAATTTTTGTGCGGCAGTTTGCCGGCTTCCAGCAACACCATGAGATCGGTGCCGCCGGCAAACGGCTGCCACATTCCCGGCTCGCGCGCGAGCAGAGAGAGCGCATCCGATAACGATTTCGACGTTATGAGTTGATAGTCAGGAATGAATGCGCGCATGCGGAACTCGCTTCGGCCTTTTCTTTTTTGCGTGTCTATCGTCGCTGATCGGCTTCGCAGATTCGATTTAGCCCCAAAGAAAATAATCAAGTTGGTAGTGGGGCAGTTTCAATTGGCATTCTCATTAGCACCGTGGCTTCAGCCCGGTGGAAGTGATGTTCCACGAAACTGGAAACCGTTTAGAACGGTTTCCCGTCATCTGTCTGACGACTGGTCACCGGGCCAAGCCACGGTGCTAATGAGAGCGAAGTTGATTCAAACTACATCAGTAACTATCAAGTTCTCTTGCGTTGACGATTCCCAAGTCTTCAGTCCCATCACTTCAACTCCTCCTCCTGACACGCCCGCACCACAGATTCAAAAATCTTCATATAGCCTGTGCAGCGACAAAGATTGCCAGCTAATCCATTGCGAATGTCCTCCTCACCAGCATTCGGATTTCGCTCGAGGAGATCCACAGCCGCCATGACCATGCCCGGCGTGCAGATACCGCATTGTGCTCCCCCGCAATCAATGAACGCCTGCTGAACTGCGTGTAACTGTTCTCCATCCGCAACGCCTTCAATCGTTTTAATTGACGCTCCTTCAACCTGTGCAACTGGAACCAGACAACTGTTCACGATCCGGCCATCGATAAGCACTGTACAAGCACCGCATTCACCTTCGCCGCAACCCTCCTTCGTCCCTGTCAGGTGTAACTGCTCGCGCAGGACGTCGAGCAGGCGTTCCATCGGATAGACTTCAACGGTTCGCGTTTCGCTATTAACCAAAAACTCTAGTTTGATTTTCGTTCTCGTTGATTCCAATTTGATCCCATTAAGAGCGGGGGCAAGCCACCCTTCCTAACCTCGAGCTGAAATGAAAAGAGTTTGCAATCTTGCTTGAGAGTCCTTCGAGCTAGTATGAACCGAGGCGCCACGTAGTCTCGGGGTTGGGAAGGCGGGCTTGCCCCCGCTCATCCTAATCGAACCTCAACTCTTCAAGCATCGCTTCAGGCATCAAGGGAACGTGATTGAAACTAACGCCAGTCGCGTTCTCAATCGCATTCAGGATCGCCGGCGCCGCACCATCCATCGGTAGTTCGCCAATTCCTTTCGCCCCGCCGGGGCCGTATGCATAAGGGTTCTCTTCGAAATAAACACGAATCGGTGGAATGTCGGCGGCGGTCGGCATGATGTAGTTGGTCATTTGGCCATTGGCCATGCGGCCGTCTTGCCACACGACGTTTTCGAAAAGCGTAAAACCAATCGCCTGCGCCACTCCGCCTTCAATTTGTCCCGCTGCCAGCACTGGATTCATGACTCGCCCCACTTCCTGCACTGCAACGAAGTCCTCGACGCGGGCTTCATACGTCAAGGTATCAACTGAAACTTCGGCAACATACACTGCCCACGCATAAGCGCCGTATGCGTCACCCTGATATTTCTCGTCATCCCAATGAACATTCGGCGGTGGCTGATACTTACTAAATGCTTTCAATGGACCAAAGCTCTTGATATAATTGCGGCACGCTTCCTGGAACTGCCGCGAGTCGTAGGCTTCCTGCAATAACCCGCTGCCCAAGAGCGTCTGCTTTAAACCGATCACCGCAGACTCCACCAGCTTGCCTACGACCATACACGTCCGCGATGCAACAGTCGGCCCACTGTTGGGAACATTTGCGGTGTCCGGCTGGCTAACTTCGATCAAGTCACTGTCGACCCCAAGGGCCTCAGCGGCGATCTGAGAAAAGATGGTGTTGGTTCCCTGACCAATCTCGGTGCTCGCTGCGAGAATGCGAACGCGACCTTCAGCGGTCGCTTCAGCGCCGACTACGGATTCCAAATAAACTTCACCCGAGCCCGTGAAGCCGGCGCCGTGCATGAACGATGCGAAGCCAATGCCCTTTTGAATTCGCGATCTGCTCCTGCCATCTGTTCCTGCCGACTGCCCCTTTCCGTTCTCGCGGGCGAATCGCTGCGTCTTTTCGTGATAGTCCGTTAGCTCAAACGCGCGATCGAGCAAATGATTCATATCGACCTTCTCGCGAATCACCTGGCTGGTCGCCGTGGTCTGTCCTTCGTGTACAAAGTTGCGACGACGAAACTCGTCCGGCGTAAGACCCAACGTTTTCGCAACTCTCTCGAATTGCCGCTCGAGCGCGAAGATACTCTGCGGCGCCCCGAAGCCTCTAAACGCGCCGTGCGGTGGAACATTAGTCGCGACCGCACTCGAGCGAATGCGCACGTTGGGACAGTAGTAAGGACCGGCGGCGTGAATCGTGCCTCGCGAAAGGACCACAGGCGAAAGCGTGCAATAAGCGCCGCCATCAATATTGAATTCGATTTCCATCGCGAGCAGCTTGCCGTCTTTCGACACCGCTGTTTTGTGCCGGGTGCGCGACGGGTGTCGCTTCGTGGTAGCGACCATGTCTTCGGCCCGGTCGTAGATCATCTTTACCGGCCTGCCCGATTTCCACGACAGTAGCGCGGCATGCCCGGCAATCATCGAGGGATACTCTTCCTTGCCGCCAAAGCCGCCGCCGGTTTCAGTTTGAATGACGCGAATCTTTTCTTGCGGCAGACCGAAGAGTTTTACAAGCGCCTTATGAACGTAATAAGGACATTGCATTGACCCCCAGACGGTCACGCCTTCATTCGGATTAGCGATTGCGATCGCGCCGTTGTTCTCAATGTAGAGCTGCTCCTGGGCGCCGGTGTGATATACACCTTCCACAACGAAGTCGGCTTTCGCCCAAACGTCATCAACGTTGCCTTTATCAACCAGGAATGATTTGAAGATGTTGTCCTCGCCCCAGACGATCTCTTTCTTGTCCAGTGAGTCTGCCAAAGTAAAGACCGGCGGCAGCTCTTCGATTTAGATGCGCACGTTGCGGCGGGCTTCTTCAAGCAAGTACTTGTCAGGGTGAGCCAGCAGCACGATTGGCTCTTCCCGGTGGTTGACTGCCTCATCCGCGAGATAGGGCTGGTCGTTAAGAATCAGGGCCACATAATTCTCACC
>DASWDX010000368.1:0-5714 GCA_036395055.1 Pyrinomonadaceae bacterium
AGTGCGGGCAAGTGGTTTAAGCTCACCCGCACTTATGAATAAGTGTCATTCAAACACTGAGTTGTCCTCACACGAGGGAACCCGCTGCCAGTTTAATGGCGGCACTGGAGCGATCAAGCTGGGAATTGATGTGCACCAGGAGTTTTATGTGGTGGTCGTGCAGGAGGGCGGCGCCAACCCCAAGCCGCCGCAGCGTTTTAGGAAGGAAGCGTTCTTGCACTGGGCAACTAAGCTCGCCCGCTGTGGAACCGAAGTGCATGCGGTGTATGAAGCGTGTGGATTTGGTTTTGCGCTGCAACGCCAATTGAGCGCGCTTTCGATCCAGTGCCACGTGGTCTGCCCGCAGAAGTTGGATGAGCAAAACCGACGGGTGAAGACCGACGGGCTGGATGCCAAGGCGCTCTGCTTGAAGTTGGACCGCTTTGTAGAGGGCAATTCTTCCGCCTTGGCGCTGGTACGCGTGCCCAGCGAAGAAGAGGAACGCTCTCGCGCTATCCACCGGCAGCGCGAGCAATTGGTCAAAGCGCGCAAACAACTCGAAGCCCAGGGGCGCAGTTTGATGGTTAATCACGGTTTGGAGCCGGTGCAAAACTGGTGGAAGCGAGGCAACTTTGTCGCGCTCCAGGTGCCGACTTGGATGAAAGAGTTGCTTGGGAACAGCCAGCCCATCCTGCTTACGCTGCAGGAAAAGATCATTGCCCTCACGCTCCAATTGCAAAGCGCCGCGGCCCCAAAGCAACCGCGCGGTCTGGGCTTGATGACCAGTGTGATTATCGATCGAGAGATTGGCGATTGGCATCGCTTCAGTAATCGGCGCCAAGTGGCCAGCTACACCGGGCTCTGCCCCGGAGAGTACAGTAGCGGCAATACGCGCTTACAAAGCTGCGTGACCAAGCATGGCAATCCACGCTTGCGCGCTGCGCTGGTGGAATTGGCCTGGCGATTGGTCCGCTTCCAGCCCAACTACAAACCAATCATTAAATGGCGACGGATCTTAAGCAAAGGCGCTCTGGCCACTGGGGCCGTGCGCAAGAAAGCCATCGTGGCCGTGGCGCGCCAACTGGCCGTCGATCTGTGGAGAATCAAAACCGGTCGGCTCAGCGCTGAAGAGTTGGGATTAATCAATTAATACAGTTCGAGGAGAACAGAGAAAGGAGAACACGCCTAACGAAATATCACCAACACACTTTGGAACGTGGGCGCTGCCCGGTGTCTAACCTGCTCCGAAATCCTTCGCGAGCGTCGGCTTAGATTGGGCGCACCCAAGTTCCTCTTCCATGCTGATCGCATTGATCAAATTGCTGCTGCGACTGCGGTCGCATGCACGGATAGGAGTACGAGCCGCTGGAAACAAAACCAACGAGTAAAGACGAAGAGGAAGCGCTCCAGAACAAACCTTCAACCTCGATCAACAAACCCTATGAACAACTAACTACCCAACCTACCACACTCGCCCGCTACCCTTGACACCGTTCATAGGGGTTAGACCGTAGCTGCCGCCCGCGACTCAGGAAACTGTTTCAATGCTTGGTTAAGACATTCAGCACGGCGAGACTCATAGCCTGGACTCCTGTTTTGATCGAAGGTTCAGGCACCGGCGCAAAAAGCGGCGAATGATTGGAAGGTAGTGGCTTGCCGCCGGGCTTCATCGAGTCCGCCACCCGCTCAGGAGAATATACGCCGATCAAGAAGAACATGGAGGGCACACCCTCGTTGACGAAGGCCGAGAAGTCCTCGCTTACCGTACGGGGTGGCACCCTTTTAACGTTGTCGGCCCCAAATGCGGCCTGGTAGCACCGTCTCGGTAGTCGCGACAACCTGTTCAGAGTTCACAACGGCCAGCGCGCCCTCTTCCAATGTTACCTCGGGCTCCGGCGCGCCAGCCATCATCGCCGCTGCCTTGGCGGTGCGCCGAACACCGTCGAGCAGCTTGGCGCGGACCTCCGGCTTATAGGAACGGATCGTACCCCGCAACACAGCCGAGTCCGGAATAATATTACCCACGGTGCCGGCCTGCATCGCGCCGACTGTGACCACACCGAACTCCATCGGGTTCTTTCCCGACTGACGACGGTCTGCACGTCGACGATGAAGTGAGCAGCGATGGCAATCGGATCGACCGTCTTGTCGGGCGCCGACCCATGGCCGCCCTGACCCTTAAACATGATCTCGAGTCCGTCGGAATTCGATGTCATCGGACCCACGTTGTAGGCCACGGTACCGAACGGCGCCGGGTAAGTGTGCAGCGCGAAAGCGAAGTTCGGTTTGCCGAATCGCATGAACAACCCGTCGGCAAGCATCGCCTTCGCGCCGCCGAGCAGTTCTTCCGCGGGCTGCGCGACGAACATCAGCGTTCCCTGCCACTGGTCCTTCAGCGCGAGCAAGGTGCGGCCCGTCCCGATCCAGCTCGCCATATGAATGTCGTGCCCGCAACTGTGGGCAACGAAGGTCTCGCGACCGAACGACGTTGACTTGACCGTGCTGGCATACGGGAGGCCGGTCTTCTCTTCCAAGGGCAGTGCATCGAGTTCGGTGCGCACCAGCACGGTTGGCCCCGGGCCGTTCCTGAAGATCGCAACGACGCCTGTTTTCCCCACCTTCTCCGTCACCTGGAAACCCATGGCGCTCATTTCAGCAGCCAACTTGGCCGCGGTTCGAGTCTCCTGAAAACCGAGTTCCGGATGAGCGTGAATGTCCTTATACACGTCTTCGAGTTTCGGATACATGCCGTTGACGAGCTGACTCACCTTAGCGCCGTACTGGTCGGCGACCGAAGACTGCGCCCAGACTTCGGCAATCAGGAAGAGCAGGAGCGCGCTGAAAGCACTCGCTGTGAATTGGATTCGGATGTCAGACATCGTGGGTCTCCTGGGTTTCTTGGGGTCTAACGAGTCCAAGATCAGTTACCGCTGGCGAGAGCGGGCTTTGCTGCAGGTTTAAATGTGGAAGTCATCTCAAAACTTGGTCACGGAGCGGCCAGCGGTTAGCTGCATCGTCTGGTTAGGCGACGCCCATGTATTACGGGGCATCCACCGGCGAAAGTGCTTTCTCGATCTTGTCCCATCGCTCTCGATAATCATCTGTCTTCAATGTGGTCAGGTCGACGATCCCGCGCGTGGTAAACTGTTTGACCTTGGAACGAACTTCGTCGGACGTGCAAATGTAGAAGTCTGGGGGCGTGCCTGGAGGATTGAGGCAGACGAAGACGTAGATGATGTTGGCGATGACCTTGTCTCTCATCATGGGCCAGCCAACGCTTTTCTTATCGCGAATAGCCTTCACTTGGACGTTGACTGTGCGCGCCTCGCGCTCTGCGAATAGATCAATAGCCTTCGCATTCCCGAGCGTCATCGCCACAGAATAACCGCGTCGGCAGAGCTCCGCCGCGACGAAATATTCGCCCGAAAGGTGGCTGGAATTTTTGTCGGTGTTGCTTGCCATATGTGCGCAGTCGCCTAACGAGAATTCGGCCCAATAATTGCGCCTTTAAGACGTAAATTTTGGGTCTAATCAGCTTGCTCGCTTGGAGGGAATCCGATAAAAGCGCAGTCATGGTAGAATAGTGCCGAATCATTCGGCATTGGGGAAGCGGAATGATTCGCGCGTGACTCGTTGAAGTTCGAGAAACACAGTCAGCTTTTCATCGGCACGCACAACGAAATGCTCCCGTCGTCGCGATGTGCGTCCGCAACGAAGATTGTTCGCCCGGCACAATTCACGAGCAAAGGTGATTCCTAGAACAACCCGAGGACTTTGAGGACAATCACAATAACAACAATAACTCCGATTATGTAAAAGATGTTTCTGTTCATGCCGGACTCATATCAGAGTGAGTGTGCGGTGGCCAGCATTATCCAGACTGAGCGGCTCCAGAATCGTTTTTGGTGACCTGGATAATGAAGCGATGGCAATAGCGGAGGGCACTACGATCGCGGTCGCGACGTATTGTCATCCGTGATGCGTTTTAGATCCTGAGATTCCAGAAGATCCTCACCTTTAACCGGCTCGGATTCGGTCGCTTTCTCCACCTGCTCGAAGGCTTCTTCGTTAGGGTCGCGCTCAGGCATGATTGCAATATGCACGGACTCGGACGGTCTACATAACAGATTAGCTGAAAAAATCGCCGAACCGGTGCAAAAGTAACGGGCAAACTGATTCCCGCCGATCTCCCATACGCAATCGGCACCAACACCAAAAGGCTGCATGGCGAGGGATTCTGCCAAATCAGCGCCTCACTTCGGCTGACTCGGGACTCCAGTTGGATCTGGACAGCCCTGCAAACTTGTAACTGGGAGTCTTATTGGGTCGGGCATCCTTCCACCGGGTCAGTTCCTCTACGTGCACAAGATCAGGGTCGACTGTGACAATAAGCGGTGAGCGCGATGCACAAAGATGGCTTTAACTGAATCCAGAAAGATAAAATAAAATGAATACATTGAATAAAGTAATAACTTGGAATCCGCTCAGAGAGATGGAAGAGGCGCCACAAAATCGCTTCGATCGATTCTTCTTGGGCGGCTTTCCCAACAGAATGGGCAGTGGCGAGATCCACAGCCTGGCGGTCGCAGATTGGTCACCGGAGGTTGATATCAGCGAGGACGATCACGGGTATCTTCTCAAGGCTGACCTGCCTGAAATGAAAAAGGACGACGTTAGGGTAACAGTCGAAGACGGCATTCTTAGCGTTTCCGGAGAACGCAAAGGCGAGAAGGAAGATCACAAGAAGAAATTCCATCGCATCGAACGATCCTTTGGCACTTTCCGACGCAGCTTCACGCTGCCTGAAGATGCCGATAGCACGAAAGTCACCGCGGAGTTCCGCGACGGAGTGCTCAAAGTTCACCTCCCGATGACACCGATGGCAAGATCAAAAGCTATCGACGTTAAAGTGAAATAACGCGCTAACACTGACGGCGAGCGTGCGGAGGGGTCCCGTGCGCTGGCCCCGGTGTAAAATTGATAACTAAGCTTATGGAACAGATGGAATCTAACCACTCCGCGGCCGTGAATTTCGAAGTCCGCACAATCAAGGACATCATCGAGCCTGCGAAGAGCATTTTTAATAAGGTTTCTGTGAAGGCGGCTTTGGACGAAGTGCAGGCGCGGGCAATCGATTCGTCACCTGTAATTGATCAACGTGGTGAATTATTGGGTACCGTATCGAAGAATAAAATGAACCGGGACGTGGGTGGTTTGGGGCATGATCCCAAGACAGAACCGATAGAAGCACACATGGAAAACAATAATCCCTATTGCTTCGACGACCAGACGGTGGCGGAGGCGGAGGAGATGATGCTCAACGCAAAGGTCGGCGAAATTCCTGTAGTAACCCGCGAAAAATTGCTGGTAGGAACAATAAATATTGAAGCGATTGCAGAGGAGAGAAGACGGGGAGAACGCTTGGAACACTGAATCCCCGGACCTGAGAGCGCCAAGTTCCAGAAACGCGGCCAGCTTTTCGTCCGCAGTCCGCCGGAAGGAATAGACCGTGTGGGATTATGACATTTCGCGAGCGAGTTGAGGCGCTCCCGATTCGTCCAATCGCACACATTTCACATGGCGCCAACCCTTCACTGAAAATACATTTGCTCCCCAACGCTGGCACCGACCGCAACGTCCGATCTTTTGAATACTTGGCCGCACCCGCCGTTGACCAATGTATAGTCCGTCAATGCTCATCGTTTTTGCTTTCTTCAAATTGTTTTTTCACGTCG